>JBBAMO010000094.1:0-4532 GCA_040402495.1 Rhodoluna sp. | reverse complement strand
CCCGCTTTTGCTGCGACTCGTTTAGCTTCGAGATGGCTGCCTTGCCAGCATCGATGTCGTCGCCGGCGCAACTCGGTTTCGGCCCTCATCGCTCTTCGTTACGGTGAGGCAAGCGACAACGGACTTTCTGCACTGATGGCCGCCGGCCTGGTGCTCTTCTTGATCACGCTGGTCATCAACTTCTCGGCGTCTAGCATTGTCGCGCGTTCGCGCTCGGGTGCGGAGAGCAACTAATGGCTACCAAGCTCACCGAGCGTCCTCGCACCACATATCTGCCAACCTCCACTCCGGTTGACTACAAGCCGGTCAAGCGCGCGCTTCGTGCACTGCGCCTCGACGACATCTTCGACCTTCTTGGTTCGTTGATTTCATCTTGGTCGCTCACCTGGCTGCTGTTCGGTTGGTTAACTGGATTGCAGTCGGCAGTGGGCTTTGTCGTAGTCAACTTCATGCTGTTCCTGCTGATTTACGGCGTGATTACGTCGATCAAAAACCGCACCGAAGAAATTCGCGACCGCCTAATTTCGGTGATGCTGTTTAGCGCCGGCTTGATCTTGATTGCAGCCTTGCTATTTGTTGTTATCTACACGCTCAGCCGCGGACAGCTCGCCTTGGGCAACTTCAACTTCTTTGTTCAAAGCATGGAAAAGGCCGGCCCGCTCGACCCGCTAACTGTCGGTGGTATTTTGCACGCGGTGGTCGGAACCTTGATTCAGATCACCATCGCCCTTGCCATCACCATTCCTCTGGGCATTACCACGGCGGTATTTCTAAACGAAGTTGGCGGCAAGTTTGCCAAGTTTGTGCGTACCATCGCCGATGCAATGACTGCGCTTCCTTCTATCGTCGCTGGTCTGTTTGTGCTCTCTGCATTCATTCGAACGGGAGTTGTTCCGCGTTCTGGTTTTGCTGCCTCGCTTGCCATCACAGTGATGATGCTGCCGATTGTTATTCGTGCATCTGATGTTGTGCTGCGATTGGTTGCCAACAACCTGCGCGAGGCTTCTCTTGCGCTAGGTGCATCCAAGTGGCGCACCGTGTGGCACATTGTGTTGCCAACAGCTCGCTCTGGTTTGGTCACCGCTGTCATTCTGGGCACCGCCCGCGGCATTGGTGAAACTTCGCCGGTGTTGCTAACCTCGGGTATTTCATCGGTGATGAACTTCAACCCATTCGCCGGCCCAATGATCTCGCTGCCGCTTCAGGTTTTCGACTTCGTGAAGTCGCCAGAACCAACAATGATCGCGCGCGGCTTTGGTACCGCAGCGACTCTGCTCTTGGTGGTTTTGGTGTTGTTCATTCTGGCCCGAGCCCTCGGCGGCAAGGCACCTGGCAACCTCTCTAAGGGTCAGCAGCGCGCCGCACACCGTCAATCGCTGCAAGACCAGGCGCGCATCGAAGCTCTTGTTGCACTAAAAACTTCGACCAGAAGGAAAACCGCAAAGTGAAGAACATGATGAAGAAGATTGCTTCAATAGTTGTTTTGTTGGCTGTGGCTCTTGGCCTAACCGCCAGCCCTGCCGAAGCAGCAACCTACTTTCCGATCACCGGCTCTGGCTCAACCTGGTCGCAGAACGCGCTAGACCAGTGGCGCCGAAACGTGTACTCAAACTACGGCATCACCGTTAACTACACCGGTGTTGGTTCGTCGGCTGGTCGCCGCGACTTTATTGCCAAGACCGTCGACTACGCAGTTAGCGAGATTCCTTTTCAGCTACACCCAGAAGATGGTTCTCAACCAGAAGAGCCAACCACCAAGTTTGCTTACATGCCTATCGTTGCCGGTGGTACATCGTTTATGTACAACCTGCAGATCGGTGGTAAGCGCGTTACCAACCTGCGTCTGTCTGGCGAGGTAATCACCAAAATTTTCACCGGCGTAATCAACAACTGGAGCGACCCAGCAATCGCTAAAGACAATCCAGAGCTGAAGCTTCCGAGCAAAACCATCACCCCGGTCGTGCGCTCGGATGGTTCGGGTACCACTGCTCAGTTCACACTCTGGATGTCGAAGCAACACAGCTCGCTTTGGAATGCCTTCTGCAAAAAGGTTGGCCGCCAGTCTCCTTGTGGTCTTACCTCGCAGTACCCGAACTACTCAGGCTTCAAGAGCCAAAGCGGTTCTAACGGTGTTGCTGGTTATGTTTCTCAGGACTACGGTCAAGGCGCCATCACCTACGTTGAGTACTCATACGCTCTAAAGTCCGGGTTTCCTGTGGTCAAGGTTCTAAATAAGGCTGGCTACTACGTTGAGCCAACCGCCGAGTCTGTTGCCGTGTCGCTTCTTGCTGCCAAGATTAACGAGAACCCAAAGTCCTCTGAGTATCTAACGCAGATCTTGGATGGCGTTTACAACAACCCAGACAAGCGTGCTTACCCGATTTCTTCTTACTCCTACATGATCGTGCCAACCGAAGTGGCCGGTACCTTCAGCACCAAGAAGGGCGTAACCCTCGGTGCATTTGCTCACTACATGCTTTGCGAAGGTCAGCAGCAGGCAAGCGCGCTGGGATACTCTCCACTGCCGCTAAACCTTGTGCAGGCTGGCTTCAAGCAGATCGCCCGCATCCCTGGCGCTGGCGACACCGCCAACGTAGACATCAGCAAGTGCAACAACCCAACCTTTAAGCCTGGCGACAAGCCTGGCAACAACCTGTTGGCTAAAACTGCACCGATGCCTCAGGAGTGCGACAAGCAGGGCGCAACTCAGTGTGCAACCGGCTCTAGCACAACTGGCGGCGGTAGCGGCGGCAATGGTGGCACCGGCACCGGCACCGATGGTGGCACCGATGGTGGCACCGGCAACGGCGGCTCGATTTACGTAGGCCCAACCGGAAATGGCAAGGCCGAACTCGAGGCGTACGCATACGATTTGCCAAAGGCCGTCTGGGGGCCGAGTCAAACATGGATGGTGCTCGCAGCACTAATGGCCATCCTCGCTGTAGTGGCTCCTCCTGTTGCAATGCGTTGGCTCGAAAACCGCAAGCCTAGAAAGTAGACATGTTCAAAACTGTTTTGCGCGAACTCAAGCACATCGCGGAGCATCAGAGTTTGTCAGGTTTGAATAGTGGTAGCCATCTCTAGAGTCATTGCACTCGAGCTTCTTGAACGCGTCTTTAAAGAAGATGCCTATGCCAATCTACTTTTGCCCAAACTGCTAAAAGACCGACGCGTCGACTCTCGAGATGCTGGGCTAACCCAAGAGATTGCGTACGGCACGATCCGACACAAGAACACTCTGGACGCCATAATTTGTCTTGCTGCAGATCGCAGGCTTGAAGATTTTGATCCGGCTGTGCTGAGGCTATTGGAACTCGGCAGCTACCAGATTCTTCGCACCAGAGTGCCGATGCATGCAGCGCTAAATGAAACCGTAGATCAGTCCAAAACGGTTCTGAATGGAAGAGCATCTGGACTAGTGAACGCCGTCTTGCGTCGCGTTAGCGAGCGTGAGTGGAGCGAGTGGCTAGATATTCTTCACGATGGAGCTAAATCAGACACTGAAGCTCAAGCGCTGGAATATTCGCATCCTGAATGGATAGTGACAGCACTTCGACTTGCACTTCGTGCCGACGGCCGCGATGCCGAATTGGAACAATTATTAGTCGCAGATAACGAGCCGGCTCGCATTAATCTCGTGCATTTGCCCGGCTCCGGAGCCCCAGAGCACACTGAAGACTTTGAGCGCCACCCGGTTTCACCAATCGGCTTCATCAGCCCACACGGAAATCCAGCCGATTTACCTGGGATGTCTAGCGGCTCTCTTCGCGTTCAGGACGCAGGGTCGCAGTTAGTGGCCCTTTCACTCGTTGCTGCAAAGCCAGTCAAGCATGGTGAACATTGGCTAGACCTATGCGCAGGCCCCGGAGGCAAAGCGGCTCTACTCGCAGCGCTGGCTGAAAGCAGTGGCAGTGATTTGATTTGCAATGAACCTTCCGAACACAGGGCCAAGCTTGTTTCGCAGGCGCTTCACCACGCCGGACTGCGAGCCGAGATTAGAACCGAAGACGGTCGCCAAATAAGGGGGAGCTTCGATCGCATTCTCGTTGATGCCCCGTGCACGGGATTGGGAGCCCTCAGAAGGAGACCTGAAGCTCGTTGGAGGCGAAGCCAGGCAGATTTGGCAGAGTTGACCAAACTTCAATCGGAGCTAGTTGCCTCAGCATGGAAAGCTCTCAAGCCTGGAGGTGTGCTTGTTTACTCGACTTGCTCCCCGCATCAAAGTGAAACAACCGGGATTATCGAAAAAGCGCTACGAGATTTTGGCCCTACAGCGGTTCTGTTGAATGCGAACGAAATCCTCAAAACCGTCGCTCCAAACTTCGAAACTAACGAAAAACGCAAAACCGTTCAGATGTGGCCACACATTCATGACACCGACGCCATGTTCATCGCCATCATCACGAAGTCAGTATCTTAGAACCATGACCGTGCGTATTCACCCGAGCATTCTCTCTGCCGATTTTGTGAACTTTCAACGCGAGTTCGAAACCATTTCGGAAAGCGACAGCATCCATGTAGATGTGATGGAC
>JBBAMO010000093.1:0-4556 GCA_040402495.1 Rhodoluna sp. | reverse complement strand
GTTTCGTCGGTGACATCCCAGTGGGGCCAAAGAATCGCAAGGTAAGGAATGGCTGCAATAGCAGCAACGGCGCTGGGCCAACCCGACACCGAAATCAGCACGCCAGAAAGCGCATAGCAAGCAAAAGCAAACCGGGTTGTGGCGCGAGCCCCAATGGCGGTTGCGATGCTGTGAATCTCAGCCTCGCGGTCGGCCTTTACGTCTTGCACCGCACCAAATGCGTGCGAGGCAACGCCCCAAAGCGTGAAGCCTGCAATCAGCAGAAGTACCTGAGGTTTCAGGAGGTTGCCACCAGCCAGCGCGATGCCGTAAATCATCGGTCCAACAAAGTGGCTTGCCGAAGTTATTGAATCTAGAAAAGGCTTTTCTTTGTAGCGAAAGCCCTTAGCGCTGTATGCGATCACGGTGAAGACAAAAAAGCCGAGCAGCAGGTTGGGAAGATAGTCGCCGGTCAGCAACAAAAACGCCATGAAAGGAACGCACAAACCAAACGCCCACTTGATCGTAGGTAGGTGCCACTTTGGGTCGAGCAGTGCGCCTTCGATGCCGCCCTTACGAGGGTTGCGCAGGTCGCTTTCGTAATCGAAGACATCGTTTACGCCGTACATCAAAAGGTTGTAAGGAATCAAAAAGAAAAGCGTGCCAACCCAGAAACGAATGTCCATGGTGCGGCCGACAAATAGGTAGGCAACGGCAAAAGGAAAGGCGGTATTGATCCACGAGATCGGTCGCGAAGACCAAAACAGTTGCTTCAAAAGTTGCACGGGTTTACTTTCTCTTTGCCGTTGCATTCCAAATTACTGGCACTAACACTATGGCCACTATCGCGTAGGCGAAGTCTTCTACGGGCGCAAACCCAACCATGATGCCCAAAATCTTGGCCGGGTCGTAAGCCACAATCCCGGAACCAACAATCAAGCTATCGCCAATCGCGGTGATCGCGATAAGTGCCAGGCCAGTCACCACGATGCTGCGCGCGCTCAGCCCTCGCGCAAAGAACATCGCCGCTGCGATAGCCACAACTCCAAAAATAAGGTTCAGCCAAAAGTACGTCACTTTGCGCGCCTCTTTTCAACTGCGCGAAAAACAATCAGAGTCGTGTAGCAAAGCAGTAGCAAAAAGAACGGTTCTTCGAGGGGCAGTTGTGGCGCGAGCATCACGCCGGTGAGCATCGTGGTGGTGCCAACAAAAAAGATGCCTAAGCCGATGCCAACCGCATCCCAAATAAGTAGGTAGACGGCCGGAACCAAAACCGCAAGAACAGAGGCCCGAGGGTTGACTGCAAAAGCTAACTTGAAACGCCAATCTAGAAGTGCCAAGCCGCTCAGCGAGAACAGCAGCAACCCTAGATAGACGAAACTCACTTCAGACCGACCCAGGCGCTTTCGGGCAGAGGCTTGATCTCGTGGGGGATAGGGCCAGCGGAGCGGTCGCCCACCAAGCGCTTGTAAACCAACTCGGCGCCGATTAGGCACATCGGAAGACCGATTCCAGGGATGCTGTGGTGACCGGCGTAGAAGAGGCCCTTGACCTTCGAGCTCTTGTTCTTCGGTCTAAAGAAAGCGCTCTGGCGAAGCGTGTGGGCCATGCCAAGTGCCGTGCCCGACCAAGCGTTGAGGTCGTTCACAAAATCTTGCGGTGCCATGATGCGACGAACCACGATGCGCTCGGCGAGATCGGGGATGTTGCACCACTTTGAAATCTGCTCAATGATGCGGTCGGCCGCTGCCTCTACGGCTGGGTCGCCCGAGCCGTTGATGCCACCCGAGCCAATCGAAGGGTCTGCAGCCACTGGCACCAAAACAAAGAGGTTTTCGTAACCCTCTGGTGCAACGGTTGCGTCGCTGATGCTTGGCGCACAGATGTAAAGCGACGCAGGGTTTGGAACCACACGTTTGCCGTCGGCCTTGTGGAACACCTCGTCGAAGTTTTTGGTCCAGTCGTCTGCGTAGACCAGGGTGTGGTGGTCGAGTTGTGGCAAACGACCCTTGACTCCCAAGAACAACAGCATGGCTGACGGGCCTGGAACCTTGTCTTTCCACCACTTCTCAGGAAGGCTCTGGTTTTCAGGGTCAAGCAGCTGAGTCTCCACGTGGTGCAGGTCGGCGTTTCCGATTACAACGTCTGCCTCGTAGAAGACGTCGCCAACTTTTACGCCTCGAACTCTAGGCATGCCCTTGCTCTCGACTGGAATTTCACCAATCATGTCGAGGGTTGGAGCGTCGTTCGTGGTGACAATCTTGGTCACGCGAGAGTTGGTGTGAATCACAACTCCGTGGGCCTTAGCCAGGCGCTCTACTGCTTCGATGATTTTGTAGAAACCACCCATCGGATAGAACACTCCAACGTTCATGTCTACGTGAGTCATCAGGTGGTACATGCTCGGTGTGTCGTATGGCGACGCGCCCAGAAACACTGCCGGAAAGTTCAAGATCTTTTGAAGGCGCTTGTCGGTTACGTGGGCGGCAGCAAACTTGCTTAGCGGGGTTAGAAGGTGCTTGATAAAACGGCCGGCTCGAGCCATAACCTCTGGCTGAACAAACGATCTGCCATCTTCAAAGTTGGTGTACAAAAAGTGCTTGATCGAAAGTTCGTAGGCATCTTCGGCAGAGTCGACATACTTTTGCAAACGCGCACCGGCGCCTGGCTCGATCGACTCAAAGAGTTGCTTGTTCTTTTCGAGGTCGTCCGAAATGATCATCGGCTCACTCTCGCCCTCGTTGATGGTCTGGTACATCGGGTCGAGGCGCTTTAGGTCTAGCTGCTCGGCAGCTGTGGTGCCCATCAACTTGAAGAACTGGTCGAAGGCATCTGGCATCAGATACCAAGATGGGCCCATGTCGAAGGTGAAGCCATCTTTTTGCCAAATGTAGGCGCGGCCGCCCACCTTTTCGCGAGCCTCAAGCAGCGTGACCTTCATGCCGGCCTTGGCAAGGATGGCAGCAGAGGCCAGCCCGGCGATACCGCCACCGATTACTACTGCAGTTTTTTGGCTCACTTTGGAACAACCCCTAACCAGGCTTTTGCAAGAATCATTGCCTTGCGAGAAGAAGGAACACTTATACGAGTGCTAATCAGTTCGGTCGCCGCAGTGTTCCCGATGCGGTCGTTTAGTGCTTCAAATAACAAGTGCGCGGCAACCACAGCGCGGCGAGCGCTCTTCGGAAGCAGTGGAATAGATGCAGCCGAAATCGAAAGTTCGGCACGGATGTCTTCGACAAGACGCGTCTTGTCTTTCTCGGTAAAGCTTTCGGGGGAGATGCCAGGAAAGTAGGAGCGCCCAAGTCCGCGCGCATCGGCGCTTAGGTCGCGCAGAAAGTTGACCTTCTGAAATGCCGAGCCGAGAGCGCGAGCGCCGGCGACCATCTTGGAGCTTTCGTCTTGTGAGTACTCGAGGCCCTCAACAAAAGCCTGCAGGCACATGAGACCGACAACTTCGGCAGATCCGTAAACGTACTTTTCAAAAGAGCGCTGGTCGTGCTTGGTCTTCCACAGGTCCATTCGCATTGAGTCGAAGAACGGCCGAATGATGTCGCGCGAGAAACCGGTTTGGTTCGCGGTGTGGGCAAATGCGTGAACTACAAGGTTTGCGCTGAAGCGATCTGTGATGCCTCGGTAAACCTCGCGCTCAAGATCGTCGAGAGCACGAGCAGGGTCGGCAGCGCCACCGTTGGCGCGAGCCTCGGCTGCTGAACCATCCACGATTTCGTCGGCAACTCTAACCAGTGCGTAGATGTTTTCTACATGGCGACGGATGGTTGGTGAAAGCAACTTGGCTGCCAGCCCAAACGATGTTGAGTAGGTGCGAATCACCTCGCTGGAGGAGCGCTCGGCTGCCCGAAGGTATAGTTCGAGGCCCGTTGGTTGCTTGGTGCGATCTTCTTGCTTCACCTTTGAAATTTACAACCATTCTGGGTTCGGTAAAACCGCAATACTAGACTTGTTCTTATGCCTAGCAACATGAAACCCCGCAGCCACGTCGTAACCGACGGAATCGAACGCGCAGCCGCCCGCGGCATGCTTAGAGCAGTTGGAATGGGGGATGAAGACTGGGAGAAGCCACAGATTGGTGTGGCATCGTCTTGGAACGAAGTCACCCCTTGCAACCTCTCGCTCGACCGCCTGGCCGACGCTGCCAAGATGGGTGTTCACGCTGCCCACGGTTACCCGCTTGAGTTCGGCACCATCTCTGTTTCTGACGGCATCTCAATGGGTCACGAGGGAATGCACTTTTCGCTAGTTTCGCGCGAGGTTATCGCCGACTCTGTAGAAACCGTAATGCAGGCAGAGCGCCTCGACGGTTCTGTGCTTCTAGCCGGTTGCGACAAGTCGTTGCCTGGCATGCTGATGGCCGCCGCTCGCCTCGACCTCGCTTCTGTCTTTCTTTACGCAGGAACCATCGCCCCGGGTTGGGTAAAGCTAACCGACGGGCCATCTTCGAGGATTACCTCATCGATGCGATGGCCTTGGTAGTAAGTGCCGTTTAGCGAAGCGAGGTCTTTACCGATGCGCCTGAAGAAACACCAACAGTCTCGACACCCTCAAACCACTCGTCT
>JBBAMO010000092.1:0-4563 GCA_040402495.1 Rhodoluna sp. | reverse complement strand
AGCGTTGAACTCGATAACCCGGATGCCACGCGCAGAAGACCCTTGGACGATTGCAGGATGGTGGCACTGGAGCATCAACGATATGTCTGAGGTTGCGGTTGAAACCACTGCCGACGGACAACTACTTATTGGTGCACCGACTCTCGACCTGAACTTCTGGGATGGCAATGGCATTCACATTGGCGCTCACCCGTTTGGCCAGGACACCATCGGTCACGATTACTTTGCACTTGTGGTTCGCGGTGCTCAGCAGTCAATCATGGTGATGATGGTCGTCGGTTTTCTCGGTGGTTTGCTAGGAACAGTCATTGGAGCTGTTTCTGGCTACTTCCGCGGCGTGGTCGACTCAGCGTTGATGCGCTTTACCGACCTAATCATCACCATCCCTACCGTGATCATCGGCTCGGTGATTGGTTCAAGACTTGGAAACCTTGGTGTTTTTCCACTTGCCATATTCCTAGGCTTTTTTGCGTGGACAGGTCTTGCCCGATTGGTTCGCGGCGAGTTCTTGACATTGCGAGAGCGTGAGTTTGTCGATGCTGCTCGCGTGGCTGGTGCGTCTTCAAACCGCATCATCTTCAAGCACATTTTGCCGAACGCGATGGGTGTCATTATCGTGTCGGTGACTTTGTTGCTCTCTGGCGCAATCTTGCTCGAAACGGCACTTTCTTATGTGGGTTTCGGCGTTCAGTCTCCAGACGTATCTCTCGGTACGCTAATCAGCACATACCAGGACTCATTCCAGGCTAGCCCTTGGTTGTTCTGGTGGCCTGGCTTCTTCATCATTTCGATTGCACTCAGTGTGAACTTCATTGGAGACGGACTGCGCGACGCGTTTGACCCTCGCCAGAAGCGCAAGCTCAGCAAAAAAGATCTAATCGAAGCTAAGACAGCAGTGAAGGCTTAGTTATGCAGAGTCACAGCGGCCAGAGCCGCCATAGCGATAAGTGCAGCAAGTCCGAACCAATTCATGGTTACGGAAGTGTTGGTGTTTTCGCTGTTGCATGCGGCTCTGGCAGCTTCGAGCTCGAAGTAAGCCGAACCAGACTCGGAGTTTTGCACAAGTCCCGGTTCGATGTAACTGAGACCGCTAAGAGCGGTGCCCTTGAGTTCCTGGGGAGTGATGCGGCTCACTTGTCTTCGACTTGGGGCTGGAGCCGACCAAGCCACGAAACTTTTGTTCTTGGTGACAACACCGAGACCGAATTTGGTTTCGAATCTTTCGATGGCGGCCCAGTCGGCTCGGAAGACGCGAATCGGATTTACGATTTTGACGCATTCATGGTCGAACTCAATTCTTGGCTCGACAAAAAACAACCACATACTGACATCGATGAGGGCAAGAATCTCGAGCAGGTTCAGCAACTCGCTCTTGTTGGCGCCCAAGACGAGAGCCACAACAGCAATCAGGTTCACAACGCCACCAGCAATGACTACGATTATTGCAACTCGGGGGCGAATGACCTTCATTCAAACGATTATTCCATCTACAGCATCGCTTGCAGACACAACTAAGGTACGAGGAAACATAAATGACCAATAGCCAGCAGCCGGTACTTGAGGTATCTAACTACAACGTCGACTTCTGGGTCGATGGCACCTGGTATCCAGCCGCAGTCGACATGAACTACACAATCGCGGCCGGCGAGGTGCTGGCCATCGTTGGTGAGTCTGGATCGGGTAAGTCTTCTTCGTCGATGGGCCTGATGGGACTATTGGCATCAAATGCTCGCATGAGTGGATCTGTTCAGGTCAAAGGTGTGGAAATGCTTGGCGCTGCACCTAAAACCATTCGCTCTTTCCGCGGTCGAGAAGTTGCCTACATTTTTCAAGAGCCTATGACTGCTCTGAATCCTGTTTACACAATCGGATTCCAGATCATCGAAACACTGCGTTCACACTTTGACATGACCACCGACGCTGCTCGTGCGCGAGCTATTGAGCTGATTACTCTCGTTGAAATTCCAAACCCTGAGAAGTCCATCGACAAGTACCCACACCAGCTTTCAGGTGGTCAGCGCCAGCGAGCGATGATTGCTCAATCGTTGGCCTGCGACCCTTCGTTGCTGGTTGCAGACGAACCGACTACCGCACTCGACGTCACCGTGCAGGCAGAAATCATTGACCTGATGCGTAACCTCAAAGACAAGCTTGACTCCGCAGTTCTGCTAATCACCCACGACATGGGTGTGGTTGCCGACCTAGCAGATCGAGTTTTGGTTATGAAGGACGGAATTACTGTCGAGCAAGGCACGGCAGACCAAATATTTAATAGCCCAGTGCACCCTTACACCCAACAACTACTTGGCTCGGTGCCGAAGTTGGGCTCTGTCAATAGCCGCAAGCTCGAGGTCGACCACGGAGCCCAACCGGTGCTTAGCCTTCGCGATGTAACTATCGAATACCCAAAGCAAGGCCGTGTACCAGCATTCACCGCAGCCAAGAACATCAACCTGGAGATTTTCCCAGGCGAAATTCTTGGCCTGGTCGGCGAGTCAGGCTCAGGAAAAACGACCATCGGCCGCGCAGCAATCGGTCTAATTCCAACCAAGTCTGGAATCATCACTGTTGCAGGCAAAGACATTAGTAAGCCTTCGCTCAAAGAATTGCGCGAAGTTCGACGTCACACGGGAATCGTGTTTCAAGATCCAGCCTCTTCGCTCAACCCGCGCCTTCCAATCGGCGAGAGCATCGGTGAACCTATTTTGCTGGCTGGAATTGCCAAGGGCGCAGAGCTAAACAAGATGGTGGAAGACCTTCTAGACCAGGTTGAACTTCCTCGCTCCTACCGCAACCGCTACCCGCACGAACTTTCTGGTGGTCAACGTCAGCGAGTTGGTATCGCTCGCGCATTGGCACTTAGCCCAGACATTTTGATTGCCGACGAACCAACTTCGGCTCTCGATGTGTCGATTCAGGCGCGCTTCCTCGAATTGCTTCAGGAACTGCAGGAGAAGCTAAAGTTTGCCTGCTTGTTCATTAGCCACGACATCGCAGTAGTGGAGATTTTGGCCCACAGAATCGCAGTGATGCAGCACGGTTTGCTGGTTGAGGTTGGAGACCGCGACCAGATCTTGCGCAACCCACAAGACCCTTACACCCAGAAGCTGCTGGCTGCTGTTCCAGTGCCAGACCCTGCAGAGCAAAAGATCCGCCGCGAAGCCCGCAAGGCCGCCGGACTCTAAGCACTCAGGCACTACGGGTAATCTAGAACCAGTTCACTCAACTGGAGTCTTTTTGAAGCGTTTAGTAATTTCCCTCGTTCTGGCCGTCATGGCCGGTCTCTCGCTAACTTCATGTTCTGCGGGGGCCTCTGCAAATTCGGTTATCAACGTTGCCGAAATCGGTTCGCTTTATTCAATCAACACCGATGTCGCCGACGCACTTTCGGCTCACAACCAGTCAGAACTTGCCAACCTAACCACCGCTTCGTTCTACAACCTAGACGATTCCGGCAACCTTGCTGCTAACACCAAGCTCGGGACCGTCGAAGTGACCTCACAGGACCCCTTCACCGTGAAATACGAGATTGCCGAAGGTGCAAAGTGGTCTGATGGAGTAGCCATCGACGCTGCCGACCTAGCGCTTTCTTTTGCAGCTGGTCGTGAACTTCAGTCGGTTGACTTTGGTTCGGTGCGAGCCGGAACCGGAATTCAATACGCGAAACTCGCCTCCAAGCCAGACCTTGGGTCCCGTGCATTGACCTTGACCTTCGAACACCCTGTGGCCGATTATCAAACCGCACTTTCGCTTTCGGTTCCGGCGCACGTCGTGGGGCTTCTTGCCGATTCATCTTGGTCTTCTGCGAACGACGCAAAGAAGTACGTGCTTGAGTCCGTGGCATCCGAGAGCCGAGTTGCGCTTAGCCGCATGGCTCGTGCGTACCAAAAAGATTTCTTGGTTGAAAGTAATCTCTCGGTGAAGTCAAATGATCCAATCCTCACCTCCTCGGGTGCATTCAAAGTTGAAAAATTCGCCGGCGCAGCCCAGCTGACCGTGATAGCTAACAAAAACTTTGCTGCCGGTGAGCCATCCAAGGTAGAACGCGTCAACCTCAAGTTCTTCACAGATGCCACCGCGGCCATCGCCGCAATGTCATCGGGCGATGTGGACATCTCTATCGCCGAAGACTCGGGTTTGGCGTCCATCAGTGACATCAAGACCCTGGCCGAAGCCATCAAGGACCGAAAAGTCAGCACCTACGTGGCGGCTGGTTCGGTAGCCGAGCAGATCATCTTCAACTTTGGTCCTGCAAGCATTTTCGCGGAAGGCACGTCGAAAATTTCTGCGGCAAAGAACGCCTCGCTGACCGCTCGAATTGCATTCTTGAATGCAGTTCCAAAGGCTCGCATAATCGAAAGCGTTTCCAATCGCTACACGGCAAAATCTAGCGATTCGTTTGTCTTTGGATCTGACTCGCCTTCATACAAAGCAGTAGTTCAAGACAACGGATCAAATGTTTACCCATTTCAAGATGTGGAAAAGGCGGGCGAATTGATGAATTCCATCGCGAGCGCGAATCTCTTGGATGTTTGAGATTACCTTCGGGTGCAAGCTGTCTTC
>JBBAMO010000091.1:0-4606 GCA_040402495.1 Rhodoluna sp. | reverse complement strand
CGTCATCTTCGATGATTTTGCCGTGCTCCATCACAAGCACACGGTCGGCGATTGAGATGGTAGAAAGTCGGTGCGCAATGATGATCGCGGTGCGGTCGGCTAGCAGAGTCTTGAGTCCGTGCTGAACCAGGCGCTCGCTCGGAATGTCGAGCGATGCCGTGGCTTCGTCGAGAATCAAAACGGTTGGGTCGGCGATGAACGCGCGCGCAAACGAGATCAACTGACGCTGGCCTGCACTCACACGCCCTCCACGCTTGTTTACATCGGTGTCGTAGCCATCTGGCAGGGCAAGGATGAACTCGTGAGCGCCAACCGCCTTGGCTGCCGCTTCGATTTCGTCGCGAGTTGCAAGTGGCTTGCCAAGTGCGATGTTTTCGGCAACCGAGCCAGAGAACAGGTAAGCCTCTTGTGTGACCATGACAACCGACTGGCGCAGCTGGGCATCGGTGATGTTGCGCAGGTTGATGTCGTCGATGCTCACGTTGCCGCGAACTGGGTCGTAGAAGCGTGAGATCAGCTTGGCGAGAGTCGACTTGCCGGCACCGGTGGTTCCAACAAGCGCGATGGTTTGACCGGCTGGGATGTCGAGCGTGAACTCTGGCAACACAACCGCGCCGTTTGAGTACGCAAACTCGACTTTGTCGAAGTTGATGTGGCCGCGAGAAAACTCGAACTCGGCTGCTTCTTTTGGCTCGGCAACCGAAGGTTTTTCTTCGAGTACACCCGAGATCTTTTCGAGGCCAGAGCTAGCCGACTGGAACGAGTTGTAGAACATAGCCAGCTGTTCCATTGGGTCGTAGAACGAGCTCACATAAAGGATGCAGGCAACCAGCGTGCCGATTTTGAGATCGCCGTCGATAACTCGCATACCGCCCAAAAGCAGAATGGCAGCGGCGGTGATGCGACCGATGAGAATCAAACCTGGGTCGAAAATACCGAACAGCTGAATCACTTTGGCGTTTACGGCGCGGTAGTCCTCAACCAGGTCGGCATACTTTTCGGAGTTGGTCTTCTCCTTGCGGAAAGCCTTGACTGCACGGATGCCGGTCATGGTCTCAACGAAGAACACGATGAGTTTTGCCGAGGCCACACGAGTCTTGCGGTAGTTGGTGCGGGTGTTGCGCTGGAACCAGCGCGTTAGGAACCAAAGAGGCACAAACGAGATGAGCACAATCAAGAACGACTCAGGGTCGAGCCAAATCAACGCGGTTGCCGTGAAAATCATGAACAGCAAGCCCGCGATCATTTCGTTGCCGCCCGAGTTGAGCAGCTCCATGATTGAGTCGAGGTCGTTAGTTTGGCGCGAAATTATGCGGCCCGATGTGTAGGTTTCGTGGAATTCGATGCTCAGTTTTTGAGTGTGCGCAAAAAGCCGAGTGCGCAGCCCGAGCATGATGTCTTGGTTGATTCGAGCGGCAAACTGCACGAAGAAGGCAATCAGTGCCGAGGCTGTAATAGCTGCACCGATGTATAGAGCAACAATCCATATCAGCGGCTCAAAGTCGCCAGCAACTGCGGCCGGCAGAGACTTGTCGATTACCACTGCAACCAGCGAAGGAAGCGAAACACGGATGGCCTGCGACGTGATTACCAGCAGGAGGCTGATCCAGAGGCGGTTGCGAATCGGCTTGATCATCTCGCCGAGCAACTTCATCGAGCGTTGGCGAACGCGCTTGGTCTCCTCTTTAGTGAGGTCGATTTTCTCTTCGTTTTGAACGCCCTGCATTGACATTATTTGACCTCAATCAGTTCGCCGGCGGCATCGAGGCTGCTAATCACAAAGCGGTAGTGCTCGTTAGATGCCAGTAGGTCGCTGTGCTTTCCAACGGCTGTGATTCGGCCATCTTGCATCAGGGCGACGCGGTCGGCCAGCTGAACAGTCGACGGGCGGTGAGCCACGATGAGCGCGGTGGTGGCCTTCAGCACGGTGCGCAGAGCATCTTCGACCATCGCCTCGGTGTCTACGTCGAGTGCCGAAAGCGGGTCGTCGAGCACCAGAACAGCAGGCTTTGCCGCCACTGCGCGAGCCAAGGCTAGACGCTGGCGCTGACCGCCAGAAAGCGATAGCCCCTCTTCGCCAATCTTGGTGTCGAGGCCATCGGGTAGGTCGTAAGCAAACTGCGCCTGGGCAATCGCCAGTGCCTGCTTGAGGTCTTCTTCGGTTGCATCCGGGTTGCCAAGCAACACGTTGTCGCGAATCGATGCCGAAAACAACGTGCTGTCTTCAAACGCCATCGCCACGTGAGTGCGAAGTTCGTCAGCCGTTAGCTCACGGATGTCGACACCGTCGAGCTTGATCGAACCGCCGTTCACCTCGTAGAGGCGAGTTGCCAGCGCGGTAAGCGTGGTCTTGCCGCAACCGGTAACACCAATGAGCGCCACAGATTCGCCCGGCATAAGTTCGAGGTCGATGCCCTTCAAAAGGTCGGGCTCGTCTGCGGCAGCATCCTGGTATCTAAAGCTGACGTTTTCGAAAACCATTCGACCCTGAACCTTTGCAAGGCTCTTGGCCTTGCTTGGGTCTTCGATGCCGGCCGGTTCGTCGAGCACCTCAAAGAAGCGTTCAACCGCGGTTTGCGCATCGATGGTCATCGAAAGCAAGAACCCAATCGAGTCCATCGGCCAGTGCAGCACGCGGGTGGTGAGAATGAACGCAACCAATCCACCGATGCTCAGCTGCTCGTTTTGCACCAACCAAACGCCAACAAACAACGATGCACCGAGTGCCAGCTCAGGGATAACCGAAAGCGCCCACCAGAGCGACGCGATCATCTTGGCCTTGACCAGTTCGGTGCCACGAAGTTCTGCCGCATCGCGAGCAAACTTTTCGGTCATAAACTTTCCGCGACCAAAAGCCTTCAAAACACGAATGCCGTGCACGCTCTGCTCCACGGCGGTGGCGAGGTCGCCGGCCTGGTCTTGGCTCTTGCGTGCGGTGATGTGGTAGTTCTTCTCGAAGCGGAAGCCGATAACCCAAAGTGGGGCAACGATTACCAAGAAGATGGTTCCCAAGATCCACGAGTAGCTGTAGAGCACGCCGAGGCCAACGATGATGGTGATTCCGTTTGCGATCAGCAGAACGAGTCCGAAGGAAAGCCAGCGACGAATGAGGCTCAGGTCTTGCGTGGCACGGCTAAGCAGCTGACCGCTTGGCCACTTGTCGTGGAACGAAACCGGCAGACTCTGAAGTTTTGCGTAGAGCGTGCGGCGCAGGTTTGCTTCAACGTGAGTGCCGGGGGTGAGCACCAACCAACGGCGACCAAGCACCATTACAGCCTCGAGAACACCGAGGCCTAGCACCCACGCAACGGCAGGATAAAGGGCAGCCAGTGCCTCTTCGCGGTTGCCCACTGCAGCGGCAATCGAGTCGACTAGGCCACGCAAAAAGCTTGGAATCGAGAGTGCTAGCAGGTGCGCTGCGAGGGCAGCGAACATACCTAAGACGATTCGAGGCAGGGCCTTCTTCGTATAAGGAAAGATTCGAAGAAGTGTGCCAATCGTTCCGCGGCTCTGCGAAGTTTCGGACAATTTAAGACCTTTGGTTTTGACGGTGCGGTGCGAGAAAAAATCTTTGCTGAACTGCTGTCAGCCTTGAAGACTAACACGCCTGCATCCCCGTTTATTTCTACACGCCGAGCCAGAAAGGCAAAATCCGCAGACCTTGCGACCTGCGGATTTTGGCTAAAACTGAGCGGCTAAGACTAGAGGTTTTCCACGTCTGCCTGCTTGGCACGCACTGCCTCGGCAGCCACCTTTAGAGCGGCTAGTTCGTCGGCGTCCAAAGGAGTTTCGACAACCTTCTTGATGCCACCGGCGCCAAGCTGTGCCTCAACGCCCAGGTAAACACCAGAGATGCCGAATTCGCCATCAACCCATGCGCAAACAGGGAAAACCGCGCCTGAATCTTCGTGCACTGCCTTGGCCATGCGGGCAACCGCAGCCGAAGGAGCGTAGTAGGCCGAACCGGTCTTGAGTAGCGCAACAATCTCTGCGCCACCGTTGCGGGTGCGGTCTACCAACTCGGCAACCTTCTCGGCGCCCAAAACGTCAACGATTTTCTTGCCGTTCACGGTTGAAACGCTAGGAACCGGAACCATGGTCTCGCCGTGCGAACCAAGAGTGAGGGTCTTTACGTCGCCCACCTTGGCACCAGCGGCCTCGGCAACAAAGTTGGTGAAGCGAGCGGTGTCTAGCACGCCGGCCTGACCGATTACGCGCTCCTTTGGAAAGCCAGATGCCTTCTGCGCAAGAGCGGTCATTTCGTCGAGCGGGTTTGAAACCACAAGGATGACTGCGTCAGGTGCGTACTTGGCAATGTTCTTAGCAACTCCGCCAACGATGCCTGCGTTCACCTCGAGCAGGTCCATGCGGGTCATTCCTGGCTTGCGTGGCAAACCGGCGGTGATGATGACGATGTCGCTGTCGGCGATGGCTTCGTAGCCCGAGCCATCAGGAAGTGTGGTTGCGCCAACAACTTCGGTCTCAAAACCTTCAACAGGTCGAGACTGGTTGATGTCTAGAGCAACACCCTGTGGCTTGCCATCGAGGATGTCGGTAAGCACGACGGTCTCGAAGATGTCGTACTCGGCCAAACGCTGAGCGGTGG
>JBBAMO010000090.1:0-4642 GCA_040402495.1 Rhodoluna sp. | reverse complement strand
GCCAGGCCAAGTCAACTGGCGGGCGCCATCTTCGTCTAACGAGACGGTTGGGCGAGAGTACTGAAAGTCGTAATAGTCTTCCGATTCGACCGAATAGACCACATCGGCATCCGACTGTAGGGCCATGAACCTTACGGCACCGCTGGCGGCCTCGCCTGAATCGCTCCAGCCTTCGAACCCTACGACTAGTGTTCGACCCGAAAAGATGCGGTTATTCAATGTTGCCCCTTGAGTATTTGCTACATAAAACTCTAAGCGAAGATTGCCCGAGTAAAATCGACCTATGTTCCGAAAAAAACTTCCGGCAGCGGTGCTGTTCGACCTCGACGGAACACTCATCGATTCCGAGCCATACTGGATGAAATCCGAACGCGATCTTGCCGCAGCACACGAAAGCGAATGGACCGACGAAGACGGCGCCAAGCTAATCGGGCTGAGCCTTTACGACTCTTCGGTTCTAATCAAAGACCAAATCGGGTCTGATCTAGATCCAAAAGAAATTATCGACAAACTCACCGATGGCGTGAACCACCAGTTGGCGCGCGCCATTCCTTGGCGACCAGGCGCAGAAGCGCTGCTACGAGAGCTTCGCAGAAAGCGCATCAAGACCGCGCTGGTGACTATGTCGATGCGCAGAACCGCCTTACAGGTGGTCGAGACCATACCGTTCAAGGCTTTCGATGTCATCGTTGCCGGCGACGATGTTGTGCATGGCAAGCCCCACGCAGAGCCATACCTGAAGGCCGCAGAGCTGCTTGGTGTTCGACCAGAAGACTGCGTGGCTTTTGAAGATTCGATTACCGGCATTCTTTCAGCGGAGGCTGCAAGAACAAAAGCCGTAGGTATCCCAAACATGATGATCATCCCTCAGCATGAAGGTCGGATTCTCTGGACCACACTAGAAGGTGTCAACGTAAAACAGCTCAAGCAACTGTTCAGTTAGGAAGAAATGTCTGAAAATACGCATCGCGGCCCGTTTCGCGCTGGCGACCGCGTGCAGTTGACCGGCCCAAAGGGTCGCATGAACACCATCACGCTCGTCGAGGGCGCTGCTTTTGGTACACACCGAGGCGACCTAAAACACGACGCCATCATCGGCCAGCCAGAGGGTTCAATCGTCAAGAACCAGAACGGCATCGAATACTTGGCCTTCAGGCCACTGATGACCGACTTTGTGCTGTCGATGCCAAGAGGCGCGGCGATTATTTACCCCAAGGATGCTGCGCAGATCTTGGTCGAGGGCGACATTTTTCCTGGCGCAACGGTTGTCGAAGCCGGTGTTGGTTCTGGCGGATTGAGCATGTACCTGCTGCGCGCCATCGGTGAGGGCGGCAAGTTGCACTCGTTTGAGCGTCGAAGTGAATTTGCCGAGATCGCTCAGGCGAACGTCGCCACCGAGCTTGGACGTCGTCCTAAAAACTGGGCTGTTCACATCGGCGACCTACAAGACCACTTAGGTGAGGTTGTTAGGCCCGGAACGGTTGATCGGGTGGTTCTCGACATGCTTGCTCCTTGGGAGTGCATCGATGTCGTGGCCGAGGCACTAATTCCTGGCGGGCTGTTCATCGGCTACGTGGCCACGGTCACGCAATTTTCTAGACTCACCGAAGCGCTTCGCGAGTCGGGGCTGTTCGCCGAACCTACCGCGTGGGAATCTATGGTTCGCGGCTGGCACCTACAGGGATTGGCAGTAAGGCCTGAACACCGGATGATCGGGCACACCGGATTCTTGGTTACCGCAAGACGATTGGCTCCTGGAACAGTGTTGCCAGAATTCAAGTCTCGGCCCAGCAAGACAGACTTCGCCGACGCTGACATCTCCGTATGGAACCCAGACCACCTTGGCGAACGAAAAGTGGGGGAGAAGAAACTGCGTAAGACCATTCGCAATGCCACCGCTGCAGCCGAAAACAGTGCCGTCCTGAGCACCGAAACCGACTAAACCCACAAGTAAACTTAGAGAATCTACGAACGAGGACTATTTATCTTGCGCAAACTATTCGCTGTAATCGCTGCTTCGGCACTTGTTGTCACAATGGCTGGCTGTTCCAGCATCAACTCTGTCTCTGCCATGTACGACACACTGAAGCCCGTCTGTGGCGACGTGACCGCAGAGGCTTCCGGCAACCGCCCTGTCGACTCGATCACGGTGAGCAAAGACAAAGGTGAACCAACCTACGACTTCGCTGCACCTTTGACCGGCGACAAGATCGAAACCAAAGTCATCACCCAAGGAACCGGACCAAAAATCACCGGCAACCAGAGCGTTGAAATGGACTTCCTCGGAATCAATGGCGGAAATGGCAAGAAGTTCCAAGCATCTGCCTTCGACGGTAGCGACAGCGCAACCCAGTTCTTGACCCCTGAGATGACCCCACCGTTCTGTAAGGCTCTGGGTGGAGTTCGCGAAGGTGGCCGTGTTGCCGTTCTAATGCCAGCCAAGGATGCTCACAACAACCAGGGAATCTCTCAGCTCGGCATCGGCACAGAGGACTCAGTCATCTTCGTTTTCGACATCCGTAAGGTGTACCTGCCTCACGCGGTAGGAAACGAAAAGGGTCAGCAGTCAGGGTTCCCGAGCGTTGTGCGAGCATCGAACGGTACGCCTGGAATCACAATCAACAGCAAGGCAACTCCGCCTTCAACCGAGCAGGGCGTCAACTCAAAGATCGCGCTCGAAACCCTCATCGAGGGTGCGGGCGACATGGTTGCCAAGGGCGACACCGTCACGCTGCACTACTCGGGTTATGTCTGGGCAGACGGCTCTAAGTTTGACTCTTCATGGGATGCAAACCAGCCTGCGACCTTCACCTTCACCGACGGTTCGCTAATTCAGGGCTTCCTTGATGGCGTGATTGGCCAGAAGGTTGGTTCACAGATTGTGGTTGTCATTCCGCCTAGCCTTGGCTACAAGGATGTTGCGCAGGGCAGCATCCCAGCCAACTCAACTTTGGTGTTTGTCATCGACATCCTTGGAATCAAGGGCAAGTAACAGCTAATCGGGGGATCATTGGGCGAGCATGAAGCCTTCGAAGACGAAGGCACGTGGAACCTTGAAGGCGACGAAAAGGCGGAGCGTCTACTTAGCCTTGCCCTGACTCTGATAGGCAATAAGTCCGGATTTACCAAAGAAGAACTTCTTGGAGCCATTCGCGGCTACCACAACGCGATTGCCGCAGGCAAAAAACCTGATGCCATCAATAAGCAGTTTGAGCGCGACAAGGCATCCTTGCGTGATTTGGGTATACAGGTTGAAACTTTCATCCGCGACTCCGACCTAGACGACAACACCGAGTCGAGATATTTCATCCCAAGCAACTCGTTTGTCTGGCCCAAAAATTTGAAGCTGAATGCAAACCAACTTCGACTGCTTGAGTTGGCGGCTAAGGTATGGGCTCGCGCATCTTTCTCCGTCGACGCCCAAAGGGCGGTAACGCGCCTAAAGGCCCTCGGCATGCCTAGCGATGGGCTAGACCTCAGCGGGTTTGCCCCACGAATCATGACCAGCGAGCCTGGGTTTCTTCAGCTCGAAGAAGCCGCGCGCGACGGGGTTGAAGTTAGCTTCAACTATCGTGCGCCCGAGGCCGAAGTGGCTAAGCGAACCGTTCAGCCGTGGCAACTTAGAAACATTTCGGGCCAGTGGATGTTGGTCTGCTGGGATGTTGACAGGCAAGAGATCAGAAACTTCTTGCTCAAGCGAATCGTGAGCCGCATCGAACCCACCGGAAATGATTTTAAAACTGCCACGCAGGAACAGGTTTCTGAGGCCGAGCAATTATTGGACGCTCACATACAAAAGAATGTCGCTGTCATCACCGTTCAACCGGGCACCGAAGCTTGGGTTCACTTCGACCTGGATGCTCCAGGTGCGGTTGTCAACGGGCAGTTTGCTTTTAACTTCATGGATGTTCACCTGCTAGCCGAAGAACTTCGTCAGTACGGACCGAGCGTTCAGGTTGTTTCGCCCGAATCGCTAAAGGTTGCAGTGCGCAAGGGTTTTGAAAGGGTGGCGAACCTTCATGCCTAAGCTCAAAAACGTCCTTAGCGGCGACGACCAGTTCAACTTCCTCATCTCATTGATTGGGCTCATTAACACCGAGGGCGAAATCCACATCGACGATGCTGCCGAGCGTCTCGGAATGAGCCGCGAAGCAATCAGAGCCGCTATGTCGACAATCGTCGTTGCCGGTCACTACCGAAGCGACGGAGGCGAGGTCAACCCTTACAACTTCAACTGGGGCGCATTCGAGCAGGAAGACCTGCTGTGCTGGGATAACTCGGATGTGTTTCTTGGCGCTCCAAAGATCTCCGTTCGACAGGCCGCTGCAATCGCAGCAGGCCTATCGTTCTTGCGTTCGCTTCCGGAGTTTGCCAGCGAGAAAGACATGGAAGGCCTGGTTGAGCTGCTAAAGACCGCTCAACCAAATTCATCCGCACCAACCATCAGGTTTGAGTTCGGTTCCGTGAGCGCCGACATCGAAATTTTGCGCAAAGCGATTTTGACGGGTCGTCGAATCACCTGCAACTACACAAATCAGCGCGGAGAAGAGAGCGATCGCGAACTCGACCCGATCCGCCTCGACCCACATGGAGCCGTTTGGTATCTGCGTGCATGGTCGAGCTGGATAGCGGTGATGAATTC
>JBBAMO010000089.1:0-4644 GCA_040402495.1 Rhodoluna sp. | reverse complement strand
AAGCAAAAAGAAGACCAAACCCAAAATAATGGCGCAGCTAGAAGAGTAAGCGGAACGTTGTGAGGCTGAGTGATTCCCTTGCTGAAGCCGAAGCGCTTGCCGAGAACGATGGCCAATGCCAAGCCGGCTGCTCCAGCATTGATGTGTACTGCCGTACCTCCAGCGAAGTCGATCACACCTAGGCCATAAACAATCCATCCGCCGTCGACCATCTTGCCGTCAACCAAAGTGAAGTTGAAGACCCAGTTAGCTACGGGGAAGTAAACGATAGTTGCCCATAGACCGGCAAACACCATCCACGCACCAAACTTGGCGCGGTCGGCGATAGCACCAGAGATAAGAGCAACGGTGATGATCGCGAATGTTGCCTGGAAGGCTACGAATGCAAGCTGAGGGAAAGCACCGGTAGGAGCAGCGGCGTCCTTTACCTGTGCAGCGAGGCCGATGAAATCAGTGTCAATACCGAACCAACCATCGATGCCTAGGAATGTTTTGGTTCCGCCGTTTGAAAACGCGATGGCGTAGCCGTAAATAACCCAGAGCACTCCGATGAGCCCTAGTGAACCGAAGCTCAACATCATCATGGAGACAACACTCTTGGCTTTAACCATGCCACCGTAGAAGAATGCCAAACCTGGCGTCATAAGTAGAACTAGGGCTGCTGTAAGCAAAACCCACGCGGTATTTCCTTGATCCACTTGTTTACCTCTCTCTAAGAAAACAAAAGCCCCCGATCTGCGGGCATGCCTCTAGTAAAGAGATGAAAAGTTTCAGAAAAGCGCGCGAAATGTTTCGTGTTTGTAAAACATCAATCGGACGACATGGCTCCGAGTCGTGAAATGGCCCTCAAATATTTCTTGCGATAGCCGCCATCAAGATACTGCTTAGGAAAAACGTTTGTGAGCGAGATACCCGTAGAACGCATTTTTATTTGTAACTCATAGGCTCGGTCAACAAAAGCAACGAAACGCAGGGCATCGAATTCATCTTTTAGCTCGAAAGTGTCAGTGATCGCCACTCGCTCGATTCCGTCTAGAAGGTGCGCATATTTTGACGGGTGTAGCTGAGAGAGGTGAGCTAAAAGTGTTTTAAAGGTGTCACTTGAGGCACGCTCTCCGTCCGCAACAAATTCAACGATTTCGGCCTCAGTGGAAGCTATGTGCCTTTGGTCGGGATCGCGATGCCTATAGTCTTCCCCGTCCACTCGAACAAAATTGAATCGCTCGCCTATCCCCTGAATTTCGCGTTGAAAGTCGGCGGCAGCGAATCTACCCTCTCCAAGAGCGTTGGGCGGTGTGTTTGAAGTGGCGGCAAACAACACACCTTTTTGCGACAGATCGTTTAGCAGCCGAGACATGATCATTGTGTTACCAGGGTCGTCCAGCTCGAACTCGTCGATGCAAATCAGCTGGTACTTCGATAGCAATGAGAGAGCAGGAGCGAAACCTAGAGCACCGATAAGGCTTGTGAAAGTGAGGAACGATCCAAACAACTTCTTGCCTTGAAACTCGCGGTAAAAAGAAACAAGCAGGTGAGTTTTACCAACACCAAACCCGCCATCCAAGTAGATGCCGGCAGCCGAATCAGCTTTACCGAATAGGGTTTTGCGCGTGGTGGTCTTTTTGCAAATTGCGACAGCAGCTGCCTGAGATGGAAATAACGAGTCTGGAATGTAAGTGTCGAAGGTTGCGTCCCTAAACTCTCGAGGAGGAACGAGATCGGCAAGCATCTGTGCCGCCGATATCTCGGGGCGCCTCAGCGCAAGGTGCACGCCAGGCAGTTCTATTGCCATTTCTTACCGTTCGATTGGGTTTCAATCAGCCATTGATTAGTCTTGATGTATTGACGAGTTTACCCATCAAGGAGAACACATTGCCTGTAGCACTAGATTCATCGCCGAAGTTTCAGGGATACGCTCATCCCGAAGTTTTGGTCTCGGCAAAGTGGCTAAACGAGCACCTGGGCGATGCCGACATCGTTGTTGTGGAATCCGACGAAGATGTTCTTCTATACGAGACCGGTCACATCCCTGGCGCAGTAAAAATTGACTGGCACACCGACTTGAACGACCCAATTACGCGCGATTACGTCGACGCTGCAGGCTTCAAGTCGTTGATGGAGCGCTCAGGAATCTCACGTGACACCACCGTTGTAATCTACGGCGATAAGAGCAACTGGTGGGCCGCTTACGCGCTATGGGTCTTCAAACTGTTCGGACACTCAGATGTTCGACTGCTCGATGGTGCTCGCGAAGCCTGGACAGGAGCCGGCTACGAATTCACAAAAGATGAGCCTTCAATTTCCCCTTCGGAATACCCGCTCGTCCCGCGAGACGACAAGACGATCCGCGCGTTTAGAGATGATGTGCTCGCGCACTTTGGAAACCCACTGCTAGACATTCGCTCACTTCAGGAGTACACCGGCGAACGCACACACATGCCTGATTACCCAGACGAAGGCGCTTTGCGTTCTGGTCACATTCCTTCAGCAGTTTCAGTGCCTTGGGCTCGCGCAGTGAATGAAGACCAAACATTCAAGTCTCGAGAAGACCTAGCCGCTATCTACGAAGGCGAAAAGGGTTTGAAACCAGAGCAGTCCGTGATTGCTTACTGCCGCATCGGAGAACGATCAAGCCACTCTTGGTTTGTGCTCAAGTACCTGCTCGGATTCGACAATGTTCGCAACTACGACGGCTCGTGGACTGAATGGGGCTCGCTTGTCGGCGTGCCTATCGTCAAGGGTGCAGAGCCAGGTTTGGCGCCAGCTGCGAGATGAGTGTTACCGAGACGGCAATGGAGCTGAAGGCGGACTTTGCCGCGCTTAGCGTGAAAGAGCGGCTTTCGCTGCTTTTAGAGTTCAGTGAAAACCTCCCCGAACTGCCACCTCGCTATTCGGAACACCCAGACCTCCTCGAGCGAGTCGAGGAGTGCCAATCCCCCATCTATCTCTTTGTAGAGGTGGCGGATGCAAAGGTTAGCCTGTTCTTTTCTGCACCTCCAGAAGCGCCAACAACGAGGGGCTTTGCTGGAATTCTCTCTGAAGTTTTGGACGGCCAACCCGTTGCAGAAGTTCTCGCTTTAGACGAAGATTTTCCATCCACGCTATCTCTGGCCGAGGCCGTCTCCCCATTGCGCCTTCGTGGAATGCGAGCCATGCTTGCCCGTATCAAGCGCCAGGTGACCGAGAAGAGTTCCTAAAGATGAACTCGAGCCTGGTTGACCTCTCTCGGTACAACTTCAATGATGAAGTTGTTGCGAATTTTGTGACAACGGGCCTAGGCACTTTCCGGGATGTCCACGGATCGAGTAGAGGCATCAGCAATGATGTAGACCGGCAAGTATTGATTCACCTTCGCTCTCATGCGAGCGCAGTGCTGGTGGGTGGTCAAACGGCACGTGTCGAAGACTACAAAAAGAACGCACGCTTCGAGACAATCGTGATTACGCGCAAAGACCTGCACATCACCGATGGTCTGACTCGATTGAACGCCGAATCAGACTCAGAACTGTCGAATGTGATTCAAAGCCTAAAGACCGCGCACAATGGTTTGTTAATTGAGGCCGGTCCAACGTTGGTTGCTCGACTGGCGAAACTGCGCCTCATCGACATACTTTGCCTGACGGTTGTTGACCCGGTATCGGAAACAACACAGCTGATCAAATCGTTATTCGACATCGATGACGCTGATCTACTGAGCGCCCAAGAGGTTGAAAACACGCTTCTAACAATCTGGAGGCTCAAGTAGCGAAGACCTGTTGATGCGGCGTGGCAGCCTGCGAGCATCGTTGTGGCAACCTAAGTTTGAACCATGGTCGATGTAAAACAGCAACCGGGTGTGTCGCCTGAGTTTGCCCTCGCACTCGAATCACTGCGCGGTGTAGCGGAACGACCAGAAGTTGAAATCAAGCAGATTATCGCTCCTGAAGATCTTGCAAAGCATGCTGTTGCGTTTTCCTGCGATGTAAGAGCAGACTCGGCACACGAGAAGATCGATCTTGGAACAGGCCGAATGGTTGTTCTGTGGGACAAGGCCCCGCAGGAAGCTTGGGGTTCAAATTTCAGAGTCGTGATGTTTGCTAAATCGCCACTTGAAACAGACATCGGTGCAGACGAGTACTCTGCCGGTGTCACCTGGGCTTGGCTCATTTCGGCACTTGAGGAGAATGGGGCGCGTTACAACGCCGAAGCTGGCACAGCCACACGCGTAATATCGGTCGGCTACGGAACACTCGCGAATCAAAAAGATCATTCAGAAGTCGAACTTCGAGCCTCTTGGAGCCCAAAGGATCTTGACTTGGGTTCTCACATGAACGCATGGCAGAACCTGATCTGCATGATGTCGGGTTATCCCCTGCACAATGAAAGCCTCGGGCGTCTCGATATTCGTGCCTGAACAACAAGAAGACGCACCAGAACTTCCGCTACTTGCTCAACCTCGGCAAGAGGATGTTCGCCTTGTCGAAAACTACGAACAACTTTCACAGGTTGTCGAAATGTATGCTGCGCAGAGTGGGCCCATAGCTGTTGACGCTGAGAGGGCTTCAGGGTTCAAATACGGAAGTCAGGCTTACCTAGTTCAGCTTTTTCGGCGCTTTTTAGAGCATTCTTGCTGGAGAACGATTTGATCTAGCCTCGGGTTAGCCG
>JBBAMO010000088.1:0-4646 GCA_040402495.1 Rhodoluna sp. | reverse complement strand
CTTTCGGAGCGTCCTCAGATTTCGACTCAGAGCCGGTGTCGCCATAAAAACCTGAAGCCGATCCACTAATCAAAACTTTTGGCTTGGTCTTTGACTTCTTGATGGCTTCAACCAAAGTGCGAGTGGAGTCGATTCGCGAAGAAATCAAAAGTTTTTTATACGACTTGGTCCAGGGAAGGCGGCCGGTTGTCGCCCCAGCTAGGTTGACGACAGCATCGATGTTCTCTAGGGCTCCTTCAGAAATGAATCCGTGTTCTGGGTGCCACTCAATCTCGGTTTCATCGAAGGCTGGTCGGCGCACTAGCGAGATGGCTTGATGGCCGGCAGCCGCAAGTTGCGCGCGCAATTCGGTGCCAACCAGTCCGCTGGCTCCGGAAATCAAAACTCGCATGTGGTTACCACTTTCTGAAATTCTTGGTCTGAAAAGTAGAACCTGTAAGAGGCCGACGTATTCCGATTAGCCGAATTCGACCGGGTTGGGCCCAATGCGCTTGCCGTTTTCGAGGGCTTCAATGGCACTAACTTCTTCGGCGCTCAGAGTGAAATCAAAAACATCTAGGTTCTCTGCCAAGCGATCTGGATTGGTCGACTTAGGAATTACAAGATTTCCAAGTTCGATGTGCCAGCGCAGAACCACCTGCGAAGGAGTCTTGGTGTGGGCCTCAGCAATCGCGGAAATTACCGGATGTTCGTTCATCTGAGCTCGTGCGAGCGGCGACCACGCCTCGGTGGCAATCGAGTTGAGGGCATCAAAGCGGCGAATGTGCTGTTGAGCCAAACCTGGGTGAAGTTCCACCTGGTTGATTGCTGGAACTGTTCCGCCTAAATTGATAATCCTTTGAAGGTGCTCGGGCTCAAAGTTGCTAACACCGATGCCTCGCACTTTGCCAGCCTTTACGGCAGCCTCAAGCGCACCCCAGGTTTCTAGGTATTTGTCCTGTGCCGGCGCTGGCCAGTGAATCAGCAGCATGTCGACGTAGTCGATGTTCAGTCTGGAAAGTGATTCGTCGATTGCCTCAGTTGCCTCGGCAAATCCGTGTCTGTCGTTCCAAATCTTTGTAGTTACAAAAAGCTTGTCGCGGTCTAGTCCGCAAGTGCGCACCGCAGCGCCAACCTCCTGCTCGTTGTCGTAAAGAGCCGCGGTATCGATGCGACGATAGCCAAGCTCAATTGCAAGACGAACTACATCAACGGCAACGTCTTGCTGCACCTTGTAAACGCCAAGACCAAGTTGGGGAATCGACTGGCCATTGTTTAGTTGAATCAGAGGGTTTTCGTTGACAGCAAAAGTCATGATGCGCTCCAGGGGCCAAAGACCGGATTCCACTGGGTGATTGCTCGCTCAGAAATGAAACCTGCAATGTCGAAGGGATCAAGGTCGAGTAGTTGCGAAACTTCTTCGACCGAGTTGGCGTTGACGATTAGCAGAGCGCCTTCGGCATCGATGAATGGACCACTGACAAGCAGCACACCATCAGCGAGAAGTTTCGATAGGTAGGCGCGGTGCGTTGGGCGAATCTCGGCCAATGCCTCTTCGCTTGCGGCGTAGGTGTAGGTGACAGCAAAGGTAGCCATTAGTGCGAGCTTTCTTTTGTTGAGATGACGGGTGTAATTCTGGCCGAGATCAAAGCGACCACCAAAGTGCCCGCAGCAAAGATTGCCGCAATGGCAAGCGAGGCTTCGGCTGAAACAACGTCGATGATGTAGCCAACCAACGATGCCGCGCCTGCGTAGCCGAGCATCTGGCCGGTTTGTGTCCATCCATAGGCCTCAGCGGTGTCGGACATTGGGAGAGCGGCACCGATGATGGCACCGAGAAGTCCAAGTGCAGGAGCAACACCAATTCCGGCAATGAACCAGGCAGTTGCCATCCACCAGTGATTATCTGGTGCAAGATAGACGCCCGCAAACCCGACTACAACAACGATCAAAAACTTGCTGAGAGCCCACTTTGATTGCGAGCGATGCCCGAGAGCCAATCCACCGATTAGAGAACCGACCGATAGCGCTGCAATGACCAATCCTGCCTCAAATAGGTTGGGGAAAACTGCGACCGTGCCAACCTCAACCGCACTGAAAGAACCCACCAGCAAACCGCCCATGACAGCGTTTGCGATGACCACCTTGTTGCGAAGAATGCCACCCATGCGCCTAACGGACTTGGGGATTTTTAGATTTCGAACTTCCGGAGTTGAAGAGAACCAGAGTGCCCCAATCATTTGGATGGCGGCGAGTAGTGCGACTCCTGCAGTTGTGTTGACGAAGAAGGCTATCCATGTGGTTAGCACCGGGCCAACAATCCAGATCAGCTCTTGGATGGTCGCATCCAGCGCATAGAGCACGCCCATTTTTTTGCGCTCAACCAATGTTGGGTAAATGGTTCGCACGGCCATCTGGATTGGCGGACTCGACAGTCCAACGATCAAGCAGAAGCCAACGAGGAAGATTCCGGGCACCGGGGCAAATGCAATCGCAAGGATGGCCAGCGATGAAATCGATGCCGTGATTAGCAGCATTTTTCGCGGGCCGACTGGACCCATCCATCGACCTAGCCACGGGCCTGAGATGGCTACGCCAGCTGTTTCAAAACCTAGAGCGAGGCCAGCCAGGGTGTAAGAGTGAGTGATTTGTTGAATGTGCAAAACAAACGCGAGGCTCATCATTCCGAAAGGGAATCGTGCCACCAGCTGAGAAATGACTATGCGAAAAACACCCGGTCTGCGAAGCGTATCCGTGTATTCACCCATGATTACTCCAGCCTACCTGTGGGTTGGCTAAGCGCTAAATCCAGCTGGGAATCCACATGTGAATAAGCCAGAACCAGTAAGGAATTGTGGTTCCAATCCAGATGGCAAGAAAGAAAAGGCTAAGAGCGAGAGCGCCTATGAGGTAGCCCAGGGTTCTGGAGCGAGATCTTGGTTGGTATTCGAGGGATTGCCCAGCCACCTGTGCTCGAAGAACATGCACCAGCGCAAGCAACATCCATGGCAGGAAAACAATCGAGTAAAACTGAAAAGTCGTGCGGTTCAGGTAGATCAGCCAAGGCAGATAGCCTGCGCCAAGCCCGAGCAGAATAAGCCCGGCTTGACGGTCGCGCGTTTTAAACCAGTGGATCGCCAGAAGTGCCACTGCCACAACGGCTACCCACCAGATCGCCGGGTTTCCCAACGCAGTAATTGCGCTCGAGCACCCGCCGTCGAATTCGCAACCGTTCTTGCCAATGTCGTTGCCCTCGTAGAAAAACGATGTGGGGCGAAGCATGAGTAGCCACCCAAGCGGGTTTGCTGCGTATGGGTGCGAGGAGTGCAGACCAACGTGGAATCCATAAGCCTGCTGGTGGTAGTGCCAAAGCGCCTGAAGTGGTTGTGGTATCCAGGCCAACCATCCTGGAACCTCACCACTGCCAGCTACCCAGTCGCGGTAATAACCACCCGTTGTGACTAGCCAGCCTGTCCAAGACAGCAAATAGGTGAGTACGGCTGCCGGAAAAGTAACTATGAAGGTTAGCGAGCCACGTAATAGAACGTTTTTGACCCAGTTAAAACTTGGGATGCCGGCAGCCTGGCTTACTCGTCTTGCCCGCAGAATGTCTGAACCCAGAACGTAAAGAGCAAAAGCCACAAGGATGTAGAGCCCCGACCACTTCACGGCACTGGCGGCACCGAGGGTGATAGCCATCGCCAGCAACCATGGTCGCGGCCAATACTGAAGCATCGATTCGTCGCGGTCGCGAAGCAGAAAATAAAACGCCAGCAGGGCAAAAAATGCCAGGATGCCGTCGAGCAGAGCCGTTCTCGAAAGCACAATGGCGTGACCATCGATGGCCAGCAAAAAGGCTGCAACCAGAGCCCAACGACTAGAGCCGAGAATTCGTCTTGCAACTAGGTAGAGCAAACCGATCGAGGCAACACCTAGAACGGCCACCGAAAAACGCCAACCAAAAGAGCTCTGAGCACCAAAGAGGTTTATGCCAAGCGAGATGATCCACTTGCCGAGAGGTGGGTGAACCACATACGAGGGGTCGGTCAAAAAGATATTTACGCTACCTGCTTCGAAGGCAGCGTTAGGGTCTTTGGGCCAAGAACCCTCGTAACCCAGTCGGCTTAGCGTGTAAGCATCCTTGACGTAGTAGGTTTCGTCGAATACAAGCTTGTGCGGGTAGTCGAGATTGATAAATCGCAGAAGCGCACCAAGAGAGAGAATCAACCAGAGCCCAAAACGGTCGCCAACGCTTTGAGCCAGCGACACTAATCGGCTCTCTTTGAGGTTGGCGGTCATAGTCACAATGCTAGTTTGCGAGAATAGAGCGTGCTCATTCTTGCCGCAACGCCAATCGGAAATCTTTCAGACGCCTCCAGTCGACTCAAAGAGGCGCTCGCCGATGCCAAGTTCATAGCCGCCGAAGATACCCGCAGCCTAAGCAAGTTAGCGGGGCTGCTTGGAGTCAAGCTGCAGTCAAAGCTGTTTAGCCTTCACGAACACAACGAGAGTGACCGCATCGAGCAACTGCTAGAAATAGCTCAAGATCACGATGTTTTAGTTGTCTCGGATGCCGGCATGCCAACCGTGAGCGACCCAGGCTTTCTGCTGGTGAGAGCGGCAGTGCAGCGCGGCATAGATGTTTCGATCATTCCTGGCCCCTCTGC
>JBBAMO010000087.1:0-4673 GCA_040402495.1 Rhodoluna sp. | reverse complement strand
TCAAGAAAGACGGCGAGCCTCAGGGCACCCGCATCTTCGGTCCAGTTGGTCGCGAACTACGCGACAAGAAGTTCATGAAGATCATTTCGTTGGCTCCGGAGGTGCTGTAAAAAATGGCAAACATTAAAAAGGGCGACCTCGTTCAGGTTATGACCGGCAAGAAGCAAGACCGCGGCGGCGACCGTGGCAAGCAGGGCGTCGTTCTAGCAGTCGACAAAGACAAGAACCGCATCATCGTTGAAGGTGTCAACTTCGTAAAGAAGCACGTCAAGCAGGGTCAGACCGACCGTGGCACCCAGACCGGTGGAATCGAGACCGTTGAGGCACCGATTCACATCTCAAACGTTTTGCTTGTTGACCCAAGCACCAAGAAGCCAACCCGTATTGGCTCAAAGGTGACCACCGTCAAGAAGACCGTCGATGGCAAAGAGGTTGTAAAGACCGTTCGCGTACGCGTTGCCAAGAAGTCAGGTAAGGAAGTCTAATGACCGACGTATCAGAAAAGGCCCCTAAGGCAACCAAGGCTGCCAAGGCAACCGGCAAGGCGCTACCACGCCTCAAGGCTCAGTACCGCGCAGAAATTGCAGCGGCTCTGACCAAGGAGTTCGGTTTCACCAACCCTCACCAGGTTCCTAACCTCACCAAGATTGTTGTAAACATGGGTGTTGGCGACGCAGCAAAAGATGGCAAGCTCATCGATGGTGCAGTCAAAGACCTAACCGCAATCACCGGTCAGAAGCCACAGGTCAACTTGGCTCGCAAGTCGATCGCGCAGTTCAAGCTTCGCGAAGGCCAGGCCATCGGTGCTCACGTAACTCTTCGTGGCGACCGCATGTGGGAGTTCCTAGACCGTCTACTCAACTTGGCATTGCCTCGTATCCGCGACTTCCGCGGCTTGAGCGACAAGCAGTTCGACGGAAACGGTAACTACACCTTTGGTCTCTCAGAGCAGAACGTGTTCCACGAGATCAACCAGGATTCCATCGACCGCTCACGCGGCATGGACATCACTGTTGTGACCACCGCAAAGACTAACGACGAGGGCCGTGCGCTTCTAACCGCGCTTGGCTTCCCTTTCAAGACCAACTAATCAGATAGGTCCCCAGCCCTGACCGGCGAAGGGAAACCGCTGAAGAAAGTGAAACAAATAACATGACAATGACAGACCCGGTAGCAGACTTCCTGACCCGGCTGCGCAACGCCAACTCGGCACATCACGAGCAGGTGAGCGCGCCTTACAGCAAGCTCAAGGGCACCATTGCTGAGATCTTGAAGACCGAAGGTTACATTGCCGGATTCAAAGTCGAAGATGCTGAAGTCGGTAAGACCATCACCATCGACCTAAAGTTCGGTCCAAACCGCGAGCGTTCAATCGCCGGTATCAAGCGCGTTTCAAAGCCAGGCCTTCGTGTTTACGCGAAGAGCACCGAGCTTCCTCGCGTACTCGGCGGCCTAGGCATCGCCATCTTGTCCACCTCATCCGGTCTACTTACTGACCGCCAAGCTGCGAAGAAGGGAGTAGGCGGAGAAGTTCTCGCCTACGTTTGGTAATCACAGATGTCGCGTATTGGAAAGTTGCCGATCCCGGTTCCAGCCGGAGTCGAAATCAAGATTGACGGACAGAACGTCGATGTAAAGGGTCCTAAGGGAACCTTGAGCCTCACCGTTTCTGCCCCGATCACCATCTCAGTAGAAGATGGCACTGTCACCGTTGCCCGCCCAGACGACGAGCGCAACTCGCGTTCGTTGCACGGACTAACCCGCACCCTGATTGCAAACAACATCGAGGGTGTAACCAACGGATTCACCAAGGGTCTAGAGATTGTCGGTACTGGTTACCGTGTTGCTCAAAAGGGCAGCGCTCTCGAGTTTGCACTTGGTTACTCTCACCCAATCACCGTCGAGCCACCTGCTGGTATCTCGTTCTCGGTTGAAGGAAACACCAAGGTAACCGTTCACGGCATCGACAAGCAGGCCGTTGGCGAAGTTGCCGCAAACATCCGCAAGTTGCGCAAGCCAGAGCCTTACAAGGGCAAGGGTGTTCGTTACGCCGGAGAAGTTGTACGCCGCAAGGCCGGAAAGGCTGGTAAGTAATCATGGGTCTAACTTCAAAGACTCGCGGAAAGAGCAAGGCAGCTGCCCGCGCACGCCGCCACTCACGTCTTCGCAAGAAGATCAACGGAGATGCACTGCGTCCTCGTATGGTGGTAACCCGCTCAGCACGCCACGTATTCGTTCAGATCGTAGACGACACCCAGGGTCACACCTTGGCGTTCGCCTCGACCATGGAAGATGCAATGCGCAAAGACAAGGGCGACAAGACCGCCAAGTCGAAGGCTGTTGGTCTGCTTCTAGCAGAGCGCGCCAAGAAGGCTGGAATCACTGAGGTCGTATTCGACCGCGGTGGTAACAAGTACGCAGGTCGCGTTGCCGCGATCGCCGATGGCGCCCGTGAAGGTGGTCTGGCACTGTGAGCGAGATTAACAAGGAGCAAGAGTTGTCAACTGAAGCAACTGCAACCGAAGCAACCGCACCTGCGGCTGCTGCCCCGGTAGAAGCTGGCGAGCGCGAGCAGCGTCGCGGAAGCCGCGAACGCGGCCCACGTGGCGAGCGTCGTGACCGCGAAGAGACCAAGAGCCAATTCCTAGAGCGCGTAGTAACAATCAACCGCGTTTCTAAGGTGGTTCAGGGTGGTCGTCGTTTCTCGTTCACCGCCCTAGTTGTTGTCGGCGACGGCAACGGCATGGTTGGTGTCGGTTACGGCAAGGCCAAAGAAGTTCCAGCAGCTATTGCTAAGGGAGTCGAAGAGGCGAAGAAGAACTTCTTCCGCGTTCCTCGTAGCGCTAGCACCATTCCTCACCCAGTACAGGGCGAGGCAGCAGCTGGTGTAGTACTTCTTCGTCCTGCATCTGCTGGTACCGGTGTTATCGCCGGTGGTCCAGTTCGTGCAGTTCTAGAGTGTGCAGGTATTCACGACGTGCTAAGCAAGTCGCTCGGATCCTCAAACACCATCAACATCGTGCACGCGACTGTTGCCGCACTAAAGAGCTTGGAAGAGCCAAGTGCAGTTGCAGCTCGTCGTGGTCTATCACTCGAAGATGTAGCCCCGGCTAACATCCTTCGCGAGCAGGCAAAGGCAGGTGCCTAATGGCTAAGCGTCTTAAGGTAACCCAAATCAAAAGTAAAATCGGCAACAAGCCAAACCAGCGCGAAACCCTTCGCACCCTGGGCCTAAAGCGTATCGGCGACATGATTGTCAAAGAAGACTCGCTTTCGGTTCGCGGCATGGTTCGCACCGTTGCCCACCTTGTAAAGGTTGAGGAGATCGACTAATGGCCGACGAAAAGAAGCCAGCTGCTAAGCCAGCTGCTAAGGCTACCCCAAAGGCTGCCGCACCTAAGGCTGCTGCCGCTGCTAAGCCAGCCGCTAAGGCTGCTGCACCTAAGGCCGCTGCCGAGAAGGCTCCTGCTAAGGCTGCTGCACCTAAGGCTGCCGCAAAGCCTGCTGCCGAGAAGACCGAAGCCGCTCCGAAGGCTGCTGCACCTAAGGCCGCTGCTAAGCCAGCTGCAAAGAAGGCTGCTGCTCCTAAGGCCGCTGCTAAGCCAGCTGCAAAGAAGGCTGCTGCTCCTAAAGAGAAGAGCATCTTGCTGAAGCTGCACCACCTTCGCCCTGCAGAGGGTTCAAAGAAGGAGCGCACTCGCGTTGGTCGTGGTGAAGGTTCGAAGGGTAAAACCTCGGGTCGTGGTACCAAGGGCACAAAGGCTCGTTACCAGGTTCGTCCGGGCTTCGAAGGTGGTGGCGTTCGTCTTGTAATGCGTACCCCTAAGTTGCGCGGTTTCAAGAACCCAGCCAAGGTTTACTTCCAGGTTGTAAATGTTGCCGATCTTGAGGCACTGTATCCAAAGGGTGGCAACGTAACCGTTGCAGACCTAGTGGCTAAGGGTGCTGTTCGCAAGAACGAGGCCGTAAAGGTTCTTGGCAACGGCGACATCTCGGTTAAACTGACTGTCAGTGTCGACAAGGTCTCGCGCTCTGCCGCAGAGAAAATTGTTGCCGCCGGCGGCTCGGTTTCCGAGTAACCAAACTAGTACCGACTAAGCCAGGAGCCCTGAGTTGCTGAACGCCATCATTCGCACTTTCAAGTCAGTTGATTTGCGAAACAAACTCCTGTTCACCCTTGCAATCGTTGCCATATTCCGTTTGGGCTCGTTCATTCCTGCCCCGAACGTCAACTATGGCAACGTGCAAGACTGTCTGACCTCTAGCACCAACACAAGCGGTCTGTACGAACTGGTGAACTTGTTCAGTGGTGGCGCTTTGCTGCAGCTCTCGATCTTTGCTCTGGGAATCATGCCGTACATCACGGCGTCGATCATCATCCAGCTGCTTCGAGTTGTAATTCCTCGCTTCGAAACTCTTTACAAAGAGGGTCAGGCCGGTCAGGCAACTCTTACTCAGTACACCCGTTACCTCACCATCGCACTTGGTGTGCTTCAGTCGACCACTTTGATCGCTGTTGCTCGCCAGGGTGCGCTGTTTGGTGCTTCGTGTGTGAAGAGCGTTTTGGTAGACAGCAACTGGCCAGCCATCGTGTTGATGGTTTTGGCTATGACCGCTGAGACTTGGCCGTTTCGGCTACACCTGCCAAACGGGCAACTTCGGCCGCAGCAGCT
>JBBAMO010000086.1:0-4677 GCA_040402495.1 Rhodoluna sp. | reverse complement strand
ATGCCAACGCGGTTGATCTTGTCGGCGTACGTTGGGCCGATTCCGCGGCCGGTGGCCTGGCATCACTGAAAACGGTGGAGATTACTCGACGAGCTGCTTTGCGAGCACTCAAGCTAAGACCTTTGCCTTGGATGGAGAAAACGACTTCGTCCACATGGCGACCTCTTATTTCTTGGAGACGCATGTTGCCGATGATCGGTAATACATGCAACCTGAGAGTCGTTTGGTAGTTGTTGATTGTGTTGTCGTTACAGGTGTGCGGCGCAACGTTTTCGATCCACCAGGTGGCGAACTCACGGAACCTAGCTTTGTGGCCCTCGGGTGAAATGTTGCGCGAGACATTAGTCAGGTAAGCCTGTTTCTTGTCTATGACATCCTGTTGGGTCTTGCCCGTGAAGTTCTTCCTGCGGCGTTTCCCGTTCGCATCTGGCGCGAGCTCGAGACGAGTCATGAAGCGCCCGTCTTTGAGCTGGATGACACCAGGTCTGGTCTTGACTTTTTTTATGCTCCGGTTCTTACCTGACGTTCCAAGTTCGTTATGTACTGGCGCAGTGCCTTTAGTGTCACTCGGCGAGCGCGACCAATCTGGATCGTCGTTACCGACTTGGAGGCTACCAGCCTCCTCATTGTCGACACTGAGACCTTCAGGAAGGCTGCCGCTTCGGGCACTGTCAGTAGTTCGGTTTCGAGTGTTTCTGCCATTGTTGTTTTCCTCTGGGTAGGGCAGAACATCGGTTGACTCTGTCTGAGTCTCTGGGATACCTGGTGCGTTCTGCATATCGAATATGAGAACACCGGTGTCACGGCAAATGGCTGTGAGGTCTTCGGCTGGAGAACCAGAACTCGTGTTTCTTGGATTGCGGGTATCGAATGGGGTATCAACAGCGTGTTTGTGGGCTAGTTGTGAGGAGTCGCTTAAAGGGTTACAGGCCAGTAATTTACTGGCCTGTTCGGAAGTGCGCTTGGAGGGACTCGAACCCCCAACCTTCTGATCCGTAGTCAGATGCTCTATCCGTTGAGCTACAAACGCTGGGACCTTGCTTTCGCAAGGCAACTAATGCAGTTTACCCCACAAACGTGAGGCTGTGAAGTGCGTGCTTGCGCACATCTGGGTTGTTCGTGGCGGAGACGAGAGGATTTGAACCTCCGAACCCCTTTCAGGGTTACCTCATTAGCAGTGAGGCGCACTCGACCGGGCTATGCGACGTCTCCACGAACTTAAGTAGTTTAGCCGAAACACCGTTGGCTTGCTAAACGGTTTTTAGGCCGAGCAGGTTTTGTTGGAGGCGTTTGAGCCGCGCAGCCAATAGAGCTCGTCGGTAGTTGCCGTTGGCGATGGTGTGGGCTTTGAACTGCTGCTGGTGCTTGGCGTTGGAGAAGGTGACGGTGACGGGCTTTCTTCAACAGCACCGCTGCCGGTGTTGGCTTTCTTGATGAGAATCGGCTCGTCGTTGACCAGCTTTTCAAACAGAATGTTGGCCTGGTCGTAGTTTGGAGCAACGCGCCCGGAGTATGGGGCTGGTAGGCCGCCGTGCGCAGGTACCTGCAAGAACGTGATCTTCTCGAGCGGAACATCCTTGAGAGCCGACGCGATAGACACCATGGTGTTGAGGTTGGTGAGGCTGCTAGACAAGGTCATGTTTCGAGCCGCTGCATTGGCTAGAGAGTACAGGTAGACCGGGTTGGTTAGAACGCCAGCACTTCGCACCTTGCGAACCAAAGATGTTAGAAACACCTGCTGGTTGCTGATGCGGCTGAGGTCGGAGCCATCGCCAACACCGTGACGCGTGCGCAAGAACTGAAGCGCCTGCATGCCCTGAAGCACGTGCTTGCCCTTTTCGAGGTGCAGGTAGGTGTACTGGTCGTCAATGTCGCGAGCCAAGCAAACCTCAACGCCACCGATTGCGTTAGACATTTCGATAACGCCGTTGAAGTTGATCATTCCCAGATAGGGGATGGTTAGGCCGGTTAGTTTCTCGATGGTTAGAAGTGTGCAGCCTGGCCCGCCATTGGCGATGGTTGCGTTGATCTGACCGAGCGACTGCGGCAGATAGCCTGGCCCACCCGAGGTGCTTGGGCATGCTGGCCAGGGCACTAGGAGGTCGCGAGGAAACGAAAGCGCAACCGCGTTTTTGCGGTCGGCAGACACGTGCAGAAGGATGATCACGTCGGCCAGCACGGATGTGTCTTTGCCGAACACGGCATCTTGGCCGGCGCGGGTATCGGAGCCAACCAAGAGCACGTTGATAGGGCCCTTCAAGTCGGCAGGCGGCTTGAGGCCGTTGCCGTTAGCATCTTTGAGTTCAATTCCGTTTGCCGAAATCTGGTTGCTGAGGTCGACAGCTACGATGCCGACCACGGCGAGGGTTGCTCCCATAACCGCGGCCAGGCCCTTAAAGGCGAGGCCCCAAAGTGCAGAACCTAGTTTTTGGGTTGGAATCTTGCCGTGGCGAGCCAGCGCACGACGCTTATCTTTGCGGTGCGCACGGCGACTGGGGCGAGTTTGCGTCTCTTCAGTCACGTAGCGTCAATCCTTTTAGGCAAAGTGGGGGCTTAGACCCCAATTCTACCCGAGGTCTCTTGTGAAGAGTATGCCCTCAAACCCTGAGAGTACTCTGGCAACTCCGTCGTCTTCTACCGAAGATGTAACCACGGATGCCGCGGCCCGCACTTCGTCGGGCCCTTGAGCCATGGCAAAGCCGATGCCTCCCCCGGCTTGCGCCCACTCAAACATGTTGATGTCGTTGCGGCCGTCGCCGATTGCAAGCACCTGGTCGGCACGGATGCCGTGATGCTGGCGCAGTTTTTCTAGGGCGCTCGACTTGGTTACGCCAAGCGGGGCGATGTCGAGCCAAGCGGTGTAGCCGATGGCGTAAGACACCGACTGCAAACCGAGGCGTTCGATGACATCAAGAAAGTCGTCTACGTGCTGGTCGGGGCTAAGCACCACAACGCGGCTCACTGGGTGAGCGGCTAGGTGCTCGAGTGGTGTTTCCACATTGTCGGCACCAAGTGCGTAGGTAGGAAACGGGCGGTGAAACAGGTAGCTGCCGTCGGCCTTCTCAACGGCAAAGTGCGCCTTTGGCAGGGCATCGGTGAGGCGGGCGAGAATGTCGGTAGCGTCGAACGTGATTACCTCGTGCGCGCGAAAACCTGTTGGGTGCGCAGGGTCGATCTCGATGGTTACCGCACCGTTGGCGCTAACGGCGAAGCCATCTTGGATGCCAACATCGCGGATTACCGGGTAGGCGTTGGAGGCCGAACGTCCGGTGGCAACCACCACCACGTGCCCGAGGTCGCGCACGCGCTGAACCTGCTCGACAACTGCGGGCGAAAGGTAACCATCGTCGTGAACCAGCGTGCCATCAATGTCGATGGCGATTAGCCAGCGGTGATCTGCATCGAGTTGCGACATTTACTAGGCGCGGGCCTTTGCCGTGATGAACTCAAGACCACCGAGGTATGGGCGAAGCGCAGCGGGGATGCGCACCGAGCCATCGGCCTGCTGGTGGGTTTCGAGAATAGCAACCAGCCAACGCGTGGTGGCTAGAGTGCCGTTTAGTGTTGCAACCGGAGCGGTCTTGCCATCTTCGCGGCGGTGGCGCACGTTGAGGCGACGAGCCTGGAAGGTGGTGCAGTTAGAAGACGATGTCAGCTCGCGGTAGGTTTGCTGGCTTGGCACCCAGGCCTCGCTGTCGTACTTGCGAGCGGCACTCGAGCCAAGGTCACCGGCGGCGGTGTCGATCACGCGGTAAGCCAACTCGCAAGCCTGAAGCATTTGCTCTTCTAAGTCGAGCAGGCGAAGGTGTTCGGCCTCGGCGTCTTCTGGCGCAACGTAAGAGAACATTTCAAGCTTGTTGAACTGGTGAACACGAAGGATGCCTCGAGTGTCTTTGCCGTGGCTTCCGGCTTCGCGGCGGTAGCAGGTGCTCCAGCCGGCGTAGCGCAACGGGCCGTTGGAAACATCGATGATTTCATCGCGGTGGTAGCCGGCCAGGGCCACCTCGCTGGTGCCGGTCAAATAAAGGTCGTCGGCAGGAAGGTAATAAATCTCGTCGGAGTGCGAGCCCAAGAAACCGGTGCCGGCCATAACCTCTGGGCGCACCAGTGTTGGGGTGATCAGCGGTGTGAAGTCGGCCTTGGAGGCGAGGTCGAGGGCCATGTTCATCAGTGCCAACTCGAGGCGCGCTCCCCAGCCCTTCAAGAAGTAGAAACGACTACCCGAAATTTTGGCACCGCGTTCGATGTCGATGATGTCTAGCGACTCACCAAGCGCAACGTGGTCGAGCGGCTCAAAGTCGAAGGTTGCCTTGGTGCCAACCTCACGGATGACCACGTAGTCGTCTTCGCCGCCGGCGGGCACGCCATCGATGACAATGTTTTCGATTTTGTACAGCAGTTCGTCTAGCGCAGCCTGGGCTTCGTTGGCGGCAGTTTCGGCACTCTTGACACGTGTCGAAAGCTCTTGAGCGGCAGCCACGAGGGCAGCCTTGTCTTCTTTTGCGGCCTGGGCAACAAGCTTGCCGCTGGCGTTTTGCTCGGCACGCAGGGTTTCAAATTCCTGAAGCGCCTTGCGCCATGATGCATCGGCGGCCGCGGCCAGATCTACCAAGCCCTCGTCGCAGCGTTAAGGTTGGCAAGGTCACCGCACCTACCGGTCTTGCCGCAATCAAGGAT
>JBBAMO010000085.1:0-4726 GCA_040402495.1 Rhodoluna sp. | reverse complement strand
GTAGATATAGGTTGCACCGCTTCCGATACAGGGTTTGTATCGTTCATAAGGTCAGTATATCTCTCAAATGCTCATGAGAAATCAGGAGCTTCTAGTGAAATGGATACAGTTTGGGGTATCGGTAAACTGTTACCAAACATCTGGGGAGTTCTTGTGTCTAGCAAACCGACTGCAATCGTGTACATAGATGGTTTGAATATGTACCATCAAAAACTTCGGTATCACCCACAAGCTAAGTGGTTGAATCTACTATCGCTGGCCGAAATGCTAGTGCCGACCCACGAAATCAAGCTCGTACGGTATTTCACAGCGGAGGTGTTGCCCGGAGTCACTGACCAGCACGCACCAAAGCGTCAGAAAGAATATTGGCGGGCGCTCGAAACCTTGGGGGACAGAATCACAATCCACCTAGGACGCATGGAGGCACGAAACCGTCATTATTTAGCCGTACCTCGCGCTTATGACGAAACAGGAAAGCCGATCCGGTCAAAGGTCAAGAAAACTGAGGAAAAGGGTTCCGATGTGTCGCTAGCGGCACATATGGTTTTCGATGCTGCAACCCGTGAAGCAGATCTTTTTGTTCTTGTTTCAACCGATTCAGATTTTGAACCGGCGATTCGCATAGTTCAAGAGCGACTTGGGTTGCCTGTCGGCTTTATTTCACCTCATGACAAGCCGTCTGACACAATCCTGGAATGCAAGCCTCTATTTACCAAAATCCTGAGGCGTGCCGCACTCGAGGCTTGCACTTTCCCCGACGTGATGCAGGATTCGAGAGGTTTAATTACAAAACCAGAAAGCTGGAGCCTTAAATAAAACAGGGCCCTCCGAAGAGGGCCCGTGTCCGATGGTCGTAACCACCAGATGTGTGATGTAAATGTATCACAAACTTTTGTGGCGGGGCAAGCAATGTTGTCGGGTTTACAAACCTCCCAGAGTAAATGTCCGCTGGGGCAAATATCATGGTGCCAGGGCTGGAGCAGACCAAAATCAACCTAAGGCTGGCAATGATGGAAACAGAACGCATTTCCCGTTGGAATGAACTGCGCTCCGCCGCGATTATCGATCGCTATCTCGGGCTGCAAAAGGGCCAAAAGGCCAGACATGTAGGGTCAGCTGAGTTGCTTGATATCCATGTTTTTCGCGGGGATCAGCTGATAGGGATGGGAGAAGTCAAGTCTGATATTGATTGCCAGATTGCCGCATCTGCGGATGCACAAAGTAAACATGATGCCTATGTCGTTGACCTACCAAAAGGTTCAGGCCAATGGGGGGTTTCTTTTCGGCCGGCTGCGAATCTGAAGAACTTAAAAGTCGGGCTTTCGGAAGTCATAAAAATCGCCAAGGAGTTGGGTCTCACCTTTGTTGCTCCCGAACAGTTGTGGCACGAGAGCCACATAACCTTTCGCACCTTGATTGAGAGACTGGGTATAGCTCACTTCTGGAACGAGCCCGGATCATTGTTGGACCGGGCTCTACTACTCCGAGAGCCCTGGGGTGGATTAGTGCCTAATCAATGCCCACCACTCCAGAATTGGGTTAGCGAAATCCTAATGAGCTACAAATCCCGCAAGTCGATAGAAATTCTGGGTGGTGCTGTGGAACTCGAACAAAGGCACTTCGTGATTTGCATTGAATCAAACTCGCCGTTACCCATTCGACTCTATCTCCAGAATCACGCCTTGGAATTGCCGATTGAAACTCTTGAGTTGCCAAGTTGGATCACGGATCTTTGGATTATCGTCCCTAGAGGATTTCAAGAGCGTGACATCGCCTGGAGGTACTCATCTGTGGACAGTTGGGAGTTATTTACAACTGAGGGCTTCTTAGATTTTTGAGGTGTCCGCCTTCTCCTACTGCGCGGCTAAATGCTCTGCTTGCTCCAAGACCAATTCCACAGCTGCATCTTCAGCGTCGGGTGGGTAGTCGTACTTGGCGAGAAGCCTGCGCACCTTTGAACGCATTGCCGCCCGAACGCTCTCTTTTAGGCTCCAGTCGATGGTTGCAGAGTCTCGAACGGCTACAACAAGCTCCTTCGCGATCTTCTTGAGGGTTTCGTCACCGAGCTTTAGGACCGCCGAGTCGTTAGTAAAAATAGCGTCGTAGAAAGCAACCTCATCGTCTTTGAGTCCAAGAAGTGCGCCACGCTGTTGCTGCTCTCGCATTTCTTTGGCTAGCTGCACGAGTTCAGCAATAATCTCGGCAGTGGTCAAAGAGCGATTCGTGTATCGGTTGATTGCTTCTTCCAGCTGCTCTGAGAACTTTCGAGACTGAACCAAGTTTGTTTTTGCTGTAGTTCGGATTTGATCATTCAGCAATCGACGGAGCAATCCAAGCTGAAGGTTGGGTTTGTCTTTATGTTCGAGTGCGTCGAGAAACTCATCCGAGAGAATGGAGAGTTCCGGGGTTTCGATTCCAGCCAGTTTGTAGATGTCAATAACATCCTGGGCGGCCACTGCCTCGTTGACGAGTTGTCCAATAGCCGTATCTATCTCGATAGCACCAGAGCCACCTCGGCCTGAATCCGGGTTAAGAATCTTGAGAATTGCTGTGCGAACGTCCGCAAAAAGCCGAATATCTGCCCTGATTGCATTCGCCTCGTCGCGAGCGCCAGCGAGCATGAATGCCTTAAGTAACGCTAGAACTTGGTCATTGAATCGAGATGTCCTATCTGGATCACCCATTACGAAGTCGACTAGCTTTGCGCGCTGGCCGAGGAGTTGTGATGCCTGCAGATTTGGGCTTGAATCAAACTCCAATCCCTGAAGGATTCCGCTAACAATATCGTGCTTCTCTAGCATGACTGCGAGAATTTCCTCGATCGGGACGCCTGCCTGGTCCTTATCTGATGGCGAATACTCTGCAAGAGCGGCGCGAAGGTTGGTGGCAATACCTACAAGGTCGACGATCAGACCGCCGGATTTGTCGCGGAAAGTACGGTTGACTCGGGCAATTGCTTGCATCAAACCGGCTCCACGCATTGGTTTATCGACATACATCGTGTGCATCGCGGGGGAGTCGAAGCCCGTCAGCCACATGTCTCTAACAATTACGAGCTCGAGCTTGTCCTTCGGGTTCTTGGCTCTTAGTTTTATGTCTCGCAGCGTCTGTTTGTCGTATAAGTGCGGTTGGAAGCTTTGCGGGTCGGCGGCGGAACCCGTCATCACCACTTTGATCACTCCATTAGCAGGATCAGCAGAGTGCCATTCTGGCCGAAGGGCAACAATCTTTTCGTAGAGTCTCACAGCAATTCGACGGCTCATGACGACAATCATGCCCTTGCCGAATATTGCATCCCTGCGTTTCTCCCAATTGTCAACAATGAACTGTGCGGCCGTATCCAGGCGAGCTTCCGCGCCAACAATCGCCTCCAGCCTTGACCAGCGGGACTTTGCTGCGGAGGCTTCGCTGAGCTCCACTTGTTCGGTAATCTCGTCGGCTCGCTCGTCCAAAACATCGAACTCATCATCGGAAATATCAACCCTGATTAGGTGCGGTTCATAGAAAATCTTTACCGTTGCACCGTCCTCCACTGCTCGAGTCAGGTCATAAACGTCGATGTAATCTCCGAAAACAGATCGAGTTGATTTGTCAGTGCTCTCGATCGGAGTTCCTGTGAATCCAAGGTATGTTGCACCAGGCAGTGCATCTCTAAGATGTTTGGCTAATCCCGCTCGGATTTGCCCCGAAGCGTCCAAGTACTCACTAAACCCATATTGCGAACGATGAGCCTCGTCGGCGATCACGATGACGTTAGTGCGATCGGTAAGAACGGGGGACTCGTCCCCATCTTCGCCAGGTCGAAACTTCTGCAGGGTTGTGAAAACAATTCCGCCGCTCGCGCGCCTCAGCTTGGCACGAAGGTCCTGGCGTGATTCAGCTTGGATTGGGGTTTCCGGGAGAATTCGGGCAGGTGCGAACACTTCGGCAAACAGTTGATCGTCGAGATCGTTTCGATCTGTGACGAAAACAAGTGTCGGGTTCTTCATACGGTGGTCACGCATGATTTTTGCGGCGTAGAACACCATTTCAAAACTCTTGCCTGAGCCTTGGGTGTGCCACACAACCCCTCCGCGGCGGTCTCCGCCAGGGCTGGAAGCTTCGACTGTGCTTTCGATGGCGGCGTTGACTGCCCAGTATTGGTGGTATTTTGCGACTCGTTTGACTAGCACGCGCGTCGGCTGGCCAGTCTGCTTCTCGGTCGTGTTCTCGTCGGAGTAGACAATGAAGTTTTGAAGGATGTCAAGGAACCGCTTGGGCTCGAATACTCCCTTAATTAGGACTTCGAGTGATGGCCGGTCCGTGACAACCTCGCGGCCTTCAACGGTTTTCCAAGGCGCGTAGTGTTCGTACGCGCCGCTATAGGAACTCATCGATGTGCTAATCCCATCGGAGAGCACAGTAAGAGCGTTTGGCACGAATAGTGATGGAATGTCATTCCGGTAGGTCTGAATTTGATTCCATGCGTTTTTGAGTGTCGCGTTTTGATCGGCTGAGTTTTTGAGCTCGAGCAGGCCGACAGGGAGTCCATTCAAGAAAACCACGATGTCAGGGCGGCGGTTTTTTCCTTCTTCGACGATAGTGAACTGGTTGACCGCGAGCCAGTCGTTGTGTTCGGGATGCTCGAAATCAACTAGCCATACTCGGGTGGTTCGAATTTGCCCGTCGCCGCCGCGATGCTCGACCGGTACACCTTCAGTGATTAGTTTGTAAACGCGATAGTTCT
>JBBAMO010000084.1:0-4810 GCA_040402495.1 Rhodoluna sp. | reverse complement strand
GTGGAAGAGTTCTTCGCGGTAGCGGCTAATCAGCAGCAGCGCGTAGTCGGTTCCGACCGACTTGGAGGCAACGAAGCCTTCCCAGATGCCGTTCCAAACGTGGTTGAGCTCTACTTCTTTGCTGCCGGCAAGAACAGCAAACACCGATGTAGCCAACGGCTTAAGTGTTCGCACAACCCAGCCACCGGTAACCGGGTGCACACCAAGCGTGCCGTGTGGGTCGTGGTGAGAGCCATTAGAAACAAGGTCGCGCTCGTACTCGCCGATTGGTGGCAAATTAATCTCGGTGGTCTTCTTGCTGAGCGCCATTGTTATTTCCTATTGGTTATCTGCAAAATGTGAACCGGCTCAACAAAAGAATCAAGACGTACGTAGTTGTTTTGTCCCCAAGTGAATTTCTCACCGGTCAGGCAATCCTGCACTTCGAAGGTTTCAGAGTGCACGCCAAGCTTGGCAAGGTCTAGTCGCACCGTGGTTTCGCGCACCGCGTGAGGATCGGTGTTAACCACAACGATGACGGTGTCATCCTTGCCCGTTTCGTTGTGCTCTGCAGCGAGGTGCTTTGAGAAAACCAAAAAAGCGCCGTCGTCAGACGCGTGAAACTCAATATTGCGAAGTTGGCCCAGAGCAGGGTGCTCGCGGCGAATCTCATTCAGGCGAGTGATATAGGGCGCAATGCTTTTACCAGCCTTCTCGGCTGCCGCCCAGTCACGTTGCTTGTATTCAAACTTCTCAGAGTCGATGTGTTCTTCGGCGCCAGGTCTGGCAACCGACTCCACCAGCTCGTAGCCCGCATACATTCCCCAAGATGGTGTTGCAGTGGCTGCAAGAGCAGCACGGATTTTGTGTCCGGCACGCCCGCTGTACTGCAGGTACTGGGTAAGGATGTCTGGCGTTGACACCCAAGAGCTTGGTCTAAAGAAGTCGGCGGTTGAGTACGCCAACTCCAACAGGTATTCGCGAAGTTCGTGTGGAGTGTTTCTCCAGGCGAAGTAGGTGTAAGACTGCTGAAAACCAACCTTGCCAAGCGTGTGCATCATTGCTGGGCGAGTGAATGCTTCGGCTAGAAAGATCACGTCTGGGTGTTCGGCGTTCACTTCGGCGATTAGCCACTCCCAAAAGTTCACCGGCTTGGTGTGAGGGTTGTCGACTCTGAAAATACGAACTCCGCAACCAATCCAATGCTTAACAACTCGCAGGATTTCTTGGTAGATACCTTCACGGTCGTTATCGAAGTTAACCGGAAAAATGTCCTGGTACTTCTTTGGCGGGTTCTCCGCGTATGCGATGGTGCCGTCGGCACGGGTGGTGAACCACTCTGGGTTCGTTTTCACCCAAGGGTGGTCTGGGCTGGCTTGAACGGCGAGGTCCATGGCAATTTCGATGCCAAGATCATTGGCAGCAGCTACAAATGCGCGGAAATCCTTTTCGGTTCCAAGGTCTGGGTGAATCGCATCGTGGCCGCCCGCAGACGACCCAATTGCCCAAGGAGAACCGGGGTCTTGCCCAACTGCTTTTAGGGTGTTGTTCGGGCCTTTTCTAAATGCCACACCAATCGGGTGAATCGGCGGCATGTAGAGCACATCAAACCCCATGGCTGCAACCGCGGTCAATCGCTTAGTAGCCGTCTTGAAAGTTCCCGAGGTCCAGGTCTTAGTCTTGGCGTCGAACTTCGCGCCTTCACTTCGAGGGAAGAATTCGTACCAGGCGCCGCGACCGGCAAGCGTTCTCTCGCAGTTGATTACAAACTCTTCGCTCAATGTTTCGAGGCTACGAATAGGTTGGGCGGCAACGTTCTTGAGCAAGGCCGCCGAGGCAGCCGACTCAAAGCGCTGCTTTGGTGTGAGCTTTTGGTCGCTCAAAATCTCGGCCGCAGCCACCAGAGCCTTGCAGTTAGCGGCAGTGCGGTCTTTCTCGGATGCCGCGCGCGTCAAAAGCGCGATGCCCTCCAGCATCATCAACTCTTCGTCTACGCCGGCGGCAAGTTTCACTTCGGTGTTGTGGTGCCAGGTGTCGAAATCATCTGCAAACGCACGGATGCTGAAGCGCCACGCACCTTGCACGTCCAGTAGGATTTCGGTGTGCCAGCGGTCGCTGCCGGGTGCGCCGGCGCGCATCTTGGTGATGGTATTTTTGCCGGTTGGCGACGTTAGTAGCAGTTCGACGCCCAAAGAATCGTGGCCCTCGCGAAAAACGGTGGCCGCAAAAGGAATGAGTTCGCCAACAAATGCCTTGGCGGGCCAGCGTCCGTTGTCTACAGCCGGCTTGACGTCAAGAATTGGAAACCGGCCAACTGGCGCTTCATGCCTGTAAACGATTGTGCTACTCATAAACCAAACTTAGCGTTTATGGCGTTTGCGTGCGGGCGTGATGGCAAGACTTTACGCAGGAGTTACAAAAACAACGCCTAGGCAGTTGCCACAAACAGCATCATGGCACTTGGTCCGATGCTCAGCTTGGCGCCCCCGGGGAGCGTCTGACCGGCAACTACGGGAGATTCATCTGCGCTGTGCCAAAGTTGCAACCAGTTCTGGTATCCCTCTGGAAGCACTAGGTCAATCGTTGATTCGGCTCCATGAATTACCGTGAGGGTGGTGTTGAGGCTGCCATCGCGGTTGATGTGTTTCACCAGGCGCATGAGCGTGCGCTGCTCTGGATTGTTCCACTGATCTTCGGTCAGAATCTGGCCGTCTTGACCAAACCACTTCACCATGTCGCTGCCTTCGACGGCCTCATCGAAGTTGCCAAAGTTTGGCTGACGCAGCGAGCCATTTTCGCGTCGCAACTTGGTTAGGTGAGCGAAGGTATCTTCAAGGTTTTGCTGGTGCTGATTGAGTTTCCAGTTGACCCAAGAAAGCGTGCTGTCTTGGCAGTAGGCATTGTTGTTGCCCATTTGTGTTTTGCCACGTTCATCTCCGGCTGTCACCATCGGCACTCCGCTGGAAAGCAGCAAGGTGGCAAGAAGGTTGCGCGATGCTCGGCGGCGGCTGGCGTTGATTTCTGCATCGGCCACCTCACCCTCGGCGCCGTGATTGAAAGAGAAGTTGTTGCTATTGCCGTCGCGGTTGCTTTCGCCATTCATCTGGTTGTGTTTGACGTTGTATGAAACCAGGTCGTGCAGGCAGAAGCCATCGTGGGCGGTTATGAAGTTAACCGAGCCGATTGGCCCAGATGGGCCGTCAACGATGTCGCGAGAGCCGGAGAGCCTGGTTGCCAAATCGGCAACACCGTTTGAGTGAAAACCTGAGTTGCGAGCGTTTGATATGTCGCTCAGCCAGAAGCGGCGAATCGAATCGCGATAGCGGTCGTTCCACTCGCTGAATCGATCAGGGAAGTTGCCAGTTTGCCAGCCGCCGAGGCCAACATCCCAGGGTTCAACAATCAACTTGCTGTTAGCCAAAATCGGGTCTTCGACCATTGCTTTTAGCAGGGGATGGTTTGGGTCGTATTGGTTGCCTTCGTCGCGCGCCAACGTGGTGGCAAGGTCGAACCTAAACCCATCGATCTGCATCTCTTCGGTCCAGTAGCGCAGTGAATCCATGGTCAGGTCGATAACGTGCTGCTTTGAGAAGTCGAGAGAGTTTCCGCAGCCGGTGGTGTCGTGGTAGTTGCCCAGGTCGTCTTGGCGGTAGTAAGACGAGTTGTCGAGGCCTCTGAACGAGTAGGTCAACCCGCGGCTACCACCCTCAGCCGTGTGGTTGTAAACAACATCCAAGATCACTTCGATGCCCGCGCGGTGAAGTTCGCGCACCGCTGTCTTAAACTCGCGCACGATGGCATCCGGGCCGGCCTCGATGGCGGCGGGGGAGGCATAGCGGTGGTGGGGCGTAAAGAAGTTGATGGTGTTGTAACCCCAGTAGTTGATGAGTCCCATGTTCATCAAACGCGGCTCTGAGATAAACATTTGCACTGGTAGCAACTCCACAGCCGTGATGCCCATGCGCTGAAGATGCTCGATTGTGCTCGGGTGAGCCATGGCCGCGTAGGTGCCACGGATGTCGTCGTGCAGTTCTAGGTTGCCGCGGGTGAGACCTCGCGCGTGAGCCTCGTAGATGACCGATTCTTTGAGCGGGGTGTTCGGCTTTTCAACGCCTTGCCAGTCGAAGCTGCGATCGATGATCACATTGTGAAACTCGCGAGCCGACTCTCTGCGAACACCAATCGCGTATGGGTCGATCAGATTTACGTCGTGGTTAAATCCGTGGCGTGGGCCATCTGGGCCGGTTGCTCGCAAGGCGTAGTGAACGCCAACTTGAATGGCCGAAGATGTTGTGCTCCAAATGTCGCCGTCGCGCTTGAGAGTGAGTCGCTGCAAAACATCCGAGGAGTCTTCTGGGTTGAGAATGAAAAACTCAACTGTTTCTGCGGTGGATGAAAAAACTCGGATGGTGCCTTTGCCCTCGCTGAACGTAACGCCAAGGCTAGGCTTTGCGTTTGATTCGGGCAACATCGATACCTTGCTAAAAAGAGGGTTATTACTGGCAACTATCGCAAAAGTTTACCTGCGATAGGCGAATGCGCTTGGCTATTCGGGTTGGTTAGGCTAAATCTATGGTTGTTTACCTTGACCACGCCTCCACCACGCCAATTCGGCCACAGGTGTTAGCTCGTTACACCGAGTTTTTGCAGGTTTTGGGTAACCCATCGAGTGTTCACTCGGCTGGTCAGAGCGCGCGCCAGGGCCTTGAGGAGGCTCGCGAGGAGCTTGCCAACGCACTTGGTGCAAACCGCAGCGAGGTGGTGTTTACCGCTGGCGCAGCGTTCGATGAAGGTCAGATGAAGGTTGGTCGCCGCCTTGCGGTAAAGATCT
>JBBAMO010000083.1:0-4872 GCA_040402495.1 Rhodoluna sp. | reverse complement strand
GCCGCGCTTGCCATTTCTGGGGCAACGCTAGTTATCACCTCGGCCGCAGTGATGCAGTTCTGGATGCTGCTGCTAGGGCTCTTCATGTTGGGCGCTGGCTCTGCAACTGGGCTTCAGGCGCGATTTGCCGCCACCGACCTACCTAGCGGCAAAAGCAAAGGTCGCGACCTTTCGATGGTGGTGTGGGCCACAACTTTTGGTGCAGTGATTGGGCCAAACCTTTTTGGTCCTGGCGAAATTCTTGGCGACGCCCTTGGTATGCCATCCAAGACCGGCCCATTCTTGATCACCATCGCGGCACAACTTGCAGCCAGCCTTGTGTTTTGGTTCGGTCTTCGCCCAGACCCGCTCTTGGTTGCTATGCAGGCCAGCTCTGATGGTGGCGTCAAGGCCCCTCGCAAGTCTTTCTCAAGCGCTATTGCAACAATTCAACAGCACCCTCAGGCGCTATACGCCATGGTCTCAATCGCGCTCAGTCACATGGTTATGGTGGCGGTTATGTCGATGACACCGGTACACCTCGAGCACCACGGAGCTACGCTGAGCCTGGTTGGCTTCACAATCAGCCTGCACATCGCCGGCATGTATGCCTTCTCGCCAATCTTTGGTTGGCTGGCCGACAAACTTGGCAAGATTGCCACCGTGCTAGTCGGTCAGGTAATTCTGATTGCCTCGCTGTTCATTGCTGGTTTCGGGCAGCTTGGCTTCGACACCGTCGGCCTTGGACTTTTCTTGCTGGGGCTCGGTTGGTCGGCAGCCACTGTGGCAGGAGCATCGCTGTTGGCTGAGTCTGTGCCACTCGAACAAAAGACCAACGTTCAGGGCGCTAGCGACTCGCTGATGATGCTGTGCGGCGCCTTTGGCGGCGCGATCAGCGGAAGCATCCTTGCGGCATTTACTTTCTTGGGGCTCAACATGGCGGCGCTCGTGCCGGTATGCGTTGTGATCCTGTTAAGCGGAATCGCCCTGCTTCGCGGAAACTCCGCTAACAGGGCGACTACCAAGTAACTAGCTTTTAGCTCTCTTGCTTTTTCACAGCAGCTCCGCCAAAGGCAAGCTTGCCAACAAAACCAACCAAGATGGCTAATAGCACACCGATGTTCGACCAGTACCAAGACGAGTTGTCGCCGTTGATGTCAAGCGCTGCGTAAAGGTAGCCCTCCCACAGCGTCCAGGTGATCTCTTTGTCGGGGCTAGCAACGAAACCGAAGCCAACCACAGACGCCACCACGAGCACCGAAACAGAAACCCAGTTGATCGAGCCGTAACGACCCTTGGCTGAGTAGAGTGCTGATTCGTCGTAATTCTTTTTGCGCTGGATGAGGTCGGCAATGAAGATACCGGCCCAAGCAGCCATTGGAACACCGAGCAGATAAAGGAATGCCTGGAACGGCCAGAAGAAGTTGCTCGCAATAAACACGAAGTAAACCGTTCCGATAACCATCAGCACTCCATCAACCGCGGCTGCCACTGGGCGCTTTAGCTTGAGTCCAAGAGTTAGCAGGTTCAAACCTGACGAGTAAATGTCGAGGATTGCGCCACCCATAAAGCCGAGCAGAACTACCAGCAGGTAAGGAACCAAGAACCACGATGCCGACTGCGGCAAAGCTAGCGTTAGCGAACCGATTGGGTCGTAGCCAATGTTTTCGGCAATTTCTGTGTTGGAAACCGAAAGCAAAAGACCGTAGGTGATCAGAACGATTGGAGCGATGCTCGCGCCGAACGTTGTCCAACCAAAGATGGCTTTGCCAGAAGCGTTTCTTGGAAGGTAGCGGGAGTAGTCGGCTCCACCGTTTACCCAGCCGATACCGAAACCGGTCATGGCAAAGACGATGCCGGCTACCACTGCAGCTGAGTCGCCGAACGCACCCGTAAAGTTAGCGCCGTAGGGCTCAAACACGGCCGGGCCCGCAGTGTTTAGCGTGAGACCAGATGGGTCAATGAACGGCGCCGTGAAAGTTGCACCGGTGCTGCCGGCGGTTACCGTTGTGCTGTAGAGCGTGATTCCATAGCTGGCAGTGGTACCAACCATAGAAACGGTTCCGGTTGTATTCACAACGTTGCTGGTGCTGGCAAATTGAATGTCGTAAGCGCCCGTTCCGGCGTTGGAGCCCGTGCCTGTGAGCGTTATGTTGCCCGAGGTTGACGTGATTGTCGCTGGCCACAACAGCATGCCTCTGTGATTTGAGTAGTTTGAGCCGTTGACGGTTCCAGTGATGTTAATTGCACCAGTGGTCGACTGCACAGTGCCGCGAGTTCCGTTGTTTCCAATCAGCACGCCAAAGTAAATCTGGCTGGTATCCGTCAGAGCTGTGGCAAGTTTGCCGTAAATGTCGATGCTACCTGCGCCCGAAGTGATCGTGCCGGCAACATAAACACCGCCACGGTAAGAAGCGACGGTGTTTGAGGTGCCTTCGCCGCGAATGGTGATGTTACCGCCCGCTGAGGTGACGGTGTTGTAAAGGTTGACTCCCAGATAATCGGTGGTAGACCCCGACGCCCTAGCGAACCCTGTGAGCGGGTCGGTTCCACCAGAAATTACGATGTCTCCACCGTTAGTGGTGATGGTCGATTTGGCCCAGTTGGCACCTCCACCTACGCCGGAGTTGTCGCTGTCTGACCACATCTTGATCCACGAACCAGAGCCCGTTGCAGAAAGTGCTCCGCCGGCAATCACATCAGCAGACGCCTTGAGCAACATGTTTCCGGTGGAAGTCACAGCATCCACGGTGACTGTTGTGCCAACCATGGTTACTGGCGCTGCTGTGCCGCTTGTTGTAATGGCTGCGCTTGCTGTTGTGGTTCCGGAACCGGTCACGCTTACACCAGCGTTGGCAGTGATCGCCGCAAAACTCATCGTTGTTCCGGTGGCAGTTACAACCTCGCCCGTGCCTGAGGCGGTCACCGTTCCTGATGCAGTTACAGTTCCTGAGCCGGTAAGGGTTACGTCGCCAGTGGAGGCAATCGCAGCCACCGATAGGTTTGTGCCCGAAACCGATGTCGTCGACAGAGTGCCGGTGGTTGTCAAAGTTCCAGTAGCCGTAGCCGTGGTTGTTGCCGAAAGCGTTACGTTTCCAACCGAAGTGATGGCCCCGGTAGACAATGTCGTTGAAGTAGAGGTAAGCGCAACGGTTCCCGAAGACGAAGTGGTTGCAGTCGAAACGCTGGTGCCACGAACAGCGATGGTGGCCGACGCACCCGAGGTTGTAAGCGCAGCCGAAGCCGTAACGCCTGCAGTACCCGTAAGTGAAATGCCTGCAACTGCGCTGATGCTTGTGAAACTCAGAGTGGTGCCGGTTGCAGTGAAAGTCGAACCAGTTCCGGTAACCGACATCGCCGCAGAACCGGTCACAGTGGTGGCACCGGTCAGCGTTACGTTTCCAACCGAAGTGATGGCCCCGGTAGACAAAGTGGTTGAAGTAGAGGTAAGCGCAACAGTTCCAGAAGAAGAAGTGGTTGCAGTCGAAACACTGGTGCCGCTAACCGCGATGGTTGCCGAGGCACCCGAAGTTGTCAGCGCACCTGTCGAAGTAACGCCTGCTGTGCCAGTGACCGAAATTCCAGCAACAGCCGTGATCGCTGCCGAACTCATCGTTGTTCCGCTAGTTGTAACCGTTGAGCCCGTTCCACCGGCAGTCAGCGTTCCTGAGGATGTCACGGTGCCAGATCCGGTGAGAGTTACGTTTCCGGTGGTGGTTGTAACTGCCGCTGTCGAAACGTTGGTGCCAGAAACCGACACATTAGATGTGGCTCCAGAAGTGGTCAATGTGCTCGACGTGGTTGCAGTTCCGGTTGCTTGAATTGTGATCGGGTCTGAAGCTCCAGTGGTAGTCAGCGCCGAGTTCGTGATGACGTTGCTGCCATAAATCAAAATTGGACCAGCAATAGAAACTGCAGAGTTCAAAGTAATCGGTTTGATGGATTGTTCGGTCGCTGTGCCAGATTTTCCAAGTTGGAAACCCGAAACAGTTGATGCGAAATTCAGCAGAGAATAATCAAAGCCTGCAACAACAGATGTTTGGTCAAACGACTGCTCGATAGGCAGAATGCTGACAGTGCCAGAGGTGTTGAAATAGGTTCCAAGCACGTTGTAGTTTGTCCACACACGGTCCGTGTTTATGGTGATGTTAGATGTCGAAGACCCAAAACTAGTTACTGTTCCTGCCTGGTTGGTATAGCTGTAGCCAGAAAGGCCACCGATTCGCACGGCGTTGGAACCGTTGCCGTACTTGCCCATTGAGAAGCCCGCCGAGATGTCACCGGCAGCGGTCGGGGTGGATCCATTCAAAGTGATGGCGCCGGTAGTAGCGAAAATGTCCGAGAAGTTGAGGTCGAGACCATCGTTGTTGTTATTGCCCGAGTTGTTAGCTCCGTAACCTGTGAGGGTTACACCGCCGCCGGTTCCGGTGGCGAGCACGCGAAAGCCTTGGTAGGAGGTGGCGGCGTTGTATGCGGCGTATTGCCAAGCAACAATTCCGCGGTTACACGTACCCGTTGAGGCCGATGCATCTCCGACCATCTTGATGGCGTTTGCGGTGGTGTTGGCAGATGTCCAGACATCGGGGCCGCCTACACCAGCACCTTGGGAGTTGACATAGATTCCGTGGGCGCCACAGGCTGTGCCATTGGTCTTTCCGATAACTTGCAACAAACCTGTTCCAGAGTCCACGGTGCCAACGCTCGACTGGATGCCGGTTTCTTGAACTCCCGGAGTTCCGCCTCGACTAGACCCCCAGCCTGCAATGTGAATATTTCCGCCGGCCGAGTAGATCAGGTGGCTGCTTCCAAGCCAGAGACCATCCGAGCCAGTGCTGTCGCTGGAACACCTGCCACATGAAGCCCGGATGCCCAGTTGATTGCGGCGATGAGGTC
>JBBAMO010000082.1:0-4883 GCA_040402495.1 Rhodoluna sp. | reverse complement strand
GCAAACGATGGTTCGAGAGTATTCATTGCATCGCGAGATTGTGCGCCTAGATCGATTGAAGGACCAACTTTCCGATGACGCGGGAATGCAAAGTAATTTGTTGTCCTGGCAACTTGATTGCGATGGCGATCTCGGCTGCGCGAGCACCACGCTTGAGCCCAAAAGGGGAAGCGTGTCAATCTCTGTTCACTATCGCCAAGTTAGTGCGCGGGCTATCCAGATTCTCGACGAGGGGGGTTCGGTTCTGCCAATTATGCTGGCGGGATTTGCTCTTGTGTTCGCTGCGCTAACCGTTGGCGTAAATATCCAAGCGGCCAGTCTTTATGATCAACGCGCTTCGAGTTTGGCTCGATATTTGGTAAATAGATCATTTGACGAGCAACCCGTCAAAGGTTCTAAAGACATCACTCCTCTGGCAAACGAGGTTTCCAAGATGATGATGTTCAGCACCCAGCCCGTCGAGTCCGCGTGGTTGAGCAGTCCTGACGGCAAGACAAATACGGTGAGACTTTGCTTGGGGTTCAAAGCGCCAATTGACCTGATTGCTCTTCCAGTAGAGAGAGCTTGCTCTGAAGCCAGCATGCGAAGAATTGATCGCTAAATAGTCCTAGCGGGACTGATCTCGAAGAGCTTTCGCAACTAGCGTCGAACCGGAATGAACCTTGGAATATAGCGCCACATGAGACCTGCTCCCACCAGACCGAGCACTCCGAACGAGGCCATAGCTGCACCTAGACCGAACACCACCGTGACTGCCGAAAGGGCAGGAGTGGCGCTGGCTACGCCAAAATCGGTTATTAACCGGTACGACGCCAAAAACTCGTTGCGAGCGTTAGGTGGCGCGAGGTCGGCACCAATTGTCAGGATGATGCCGCTTCCCAAGCCGTTCGCTAAAGCCATTGCGCAGGCCATCAGCAAGAAACCGCTGCCATCATTAACGGTGAACATGAGAATGTGCAAAATGGCCAGCCCAATCAGCGGGGGAACAGCGGCCCAAAAGCGACCCCATCGATCCATGATCTGCCCAGAGGTGTAGAACAAAGCAAAGTCCAACACTCCAGCCAAGCCGATGTAAAAAGAAACCTCTTCAGGCGAGAGAGCAATCATCAAAGCCCAGAGAGGAAGGCCAAGCTGACGCGTGGTACGAATCGCACCAAGAATCCCAGAGCCTACTCCCAGGGTCAGCAGCTGAACCCTGTTCTCTTTCGCAATCTTCCAAATTCCACCTCGTTGTGAGACAGGTGTGGATTTGATCAAATCGGGCTGCGTCGAGACAAGCACCAGTCCCGCCGCAACGCACGCGATGGCTGAAAACCAATAAACGCTGTTCACTCCAAAAGTCACGATTAACCACGAGCCGATTAGAGGGCCAATGAAAGCTCCTGCTCTAAATGTGCCGCCAAGAAGCGAGAGTGCCCTGGCTCGAAAATTCATCGGAATGTGCTCGGCAAAAAAGGCATGCCTTGCCAGTGCGAAGATGGCTACGCCGACACCCAGAAGCAAAGTTCCCGTCCCCATAAGCCACAGGTTGAAACTCGTAGCCACCAGAGTCACGCCTAGGGCTCCGGCAAGAGCGCCCCAAATCATTGCGCTGCGTTCGCCGATTCGGTCGATTAATCGCCCAGCGGGCAGATCGGTAATGAGAACACCAACCATCAACAGACCGGCGATGAAACCCGCTAGCGGAATGCTTGCGCCAAGTTTCTCGGCACTCGAGGGAATGATTGGTAGCAGCGAGTATTCGGCTATCGACATCAAAACGGACGGCACAAAAACCGGAACCAAAAGTGGTTTCAGCGTTTTAGCTGGGGAAGTAGTGTCTGCCACCATTCCATTATGGATGTCTGAACCGCGGCCATTTGGCACTCCGCCTAGACTTATAGACGAAATGGCTGAAATCGATCTCTCTCAAGAAATTCGCGCGCTTCGCGACACTTTCTACAGCATCAAAGATGTTGTTGGGGTTGAGCGCGTTCAGGCCGAAATCGTTGAGCTTAAAGAAGCCGCTTCCGACCCAAACATCTGGGATGACGCCGCCAAAGCACAGAGCGTGACCAGCAAGCTCTCAAGGGCGCAAACCCAACTGACCAAACTAGTGTCCGTTGAGTCTCGCTTGGATGACCTAGAAGTGCTGGTCGAGATGGCAAACGCCGAAGCGGATGCATCCGTGCAATCGGAAGCCAAATCAGAACTTGTCGACCTCGAAAAGCTAATAGGCGAACTTGAAGTTCAGACTCTTCTAAACGGTGAATATGATGCGAGATCTGCCGTTATAACTATTCGTGCAGGCGCAGGCGGCGACGACGCCACCGACTTTGCAGAGATGCTCATGCGCATGTATCTTCGCTATGCAGAAAAACACAAGATGCCAGCACACGTGCTGGATATTTCGTATTCGGAAGGCGCGGGAATCAAGTCAGCCACTTTCGAAATTGATGCCCCATTTGCTTTTGGCACACTCTCTATCGAAGGTGGCACACACCGTCTGGTGAGAATGAGCCCTTTCAACTCTGCTGGAAAGCGCCAAACATCTTTTGCAGCGGTCGAAGTTGTGCCTCTGATCGAGCAGACAGATGTAGTCGACATCCCAGAGAACGACATTCGCATCGATGTGTTCCGTTCATCTGGTCCCGGTGGTCAATCAGTGAACACTACCGACTCTGCCGTGCGTATCACCCACTTGCCATCGGGCATCGTTGTGTCGTGCCAAAACGAAAAAAGTCAGATTCAAAACAAAGCCGCAGCAATGCGCGTGCTGCAATCGCGCCTGCTTGAGCAGCGTCGACGCGAAGAGGATGCAAAAAAGAAGCAACTAGCAGGAGATGTAAAAGCCTCTTGGGGAGAGCAGATGCGTTCTTACGTTCTAGCGCCATATCAAATGGTTAAAGACCTCCGTACCGACCACGAGGTAAACAACCCGAGTGCAGTGTTTGACGGCGACCTAGACGGATTCATATCCGCTGGCATCCGATGGAGAAAGCAATCCGAGGGTTAGTCTTAACCCCAAGATGATTTCGATTTCCAACGTTTCCAAGACCTATCGCGGTGCTTCAAAGCCTGCGCTAGATGGTGTTTCGCTCGAAATCGAAAAAGGCGACTTCGTCTTCTTGGTAGGGGCATCCGGATCTGGAAAATCGAGCCTACTCAGACTCATGCTGCGCGAAGAGATCCCGTCAAAAGGCGATGTTTTCGTGCTTGGCGAAAACCTGATTGCCATCCCGAGCAGGAGAGTGCCCTTCTTCCGCCGCAAAATCGGTGTTGTATTTCAAGACTTTCGACTGTTGCCAAACAAGACGGTATTTCAGAACGTTGCTTTCACACTAGAAGTGCTCGGTAAGTCTTCGGCTTTCATCTCGGATGCCGTGCCCGAAGTGCTCAAACTTGTTGGCCTCGAAGAAAAAGCTAATCGCCTCCCCAGCGAACTTTCTGGTGGCGAGCAGCAGCGCGTTGCAGTGGCCAGGGCGATCGTTAACAAGCCAGCCGTTTTGCTTGCCGATGAACCAACCGGAAACTTAGACCCGGCTACCAGCGCTGGAATCATGGCGCTACTCGAGAAAATTAATCAGAGTGGCACAACGATTGTGATGGCTACCCACGACGTTGGCACGGTGGACCGCCTCAAGCGCCGAGTTATTGAACTTCGCGGGGGAGTCATTGTTCGCGACGACAGAAAGTCTGGCTACGAAACAGCATTGCCAAACACCGATCAAATCAACCTGCCGGTGAGCGAGGAAAACCTATGAGGCTAGGTTTTGTTTTCCGCGAGATAACATCTGGTTTGCGCCGAAATGTGAGCATGGTTGTTTCCATCATTTTGGTTACCTTTTTGTCACTTACATTCGTAGGCACAGCAGGGCTTCTGCAGGCTCAAATCGGTCAGATGAAGACCTACTGGTACGACCGCGCTCAGGTTGCCGTTTACCTTTGCACGGATACTAGCCCCGCGGACGCCTGCCCTCAAGGCGAAGCATCACCCGACGTAAAGGCAGTAGTTGAAGCCAAGCTCGCCGACCCAACATTGGCCGAGTTTGTTTCCAAGTTCTACTTCGAAGACCACCAAGCTGCCTACGACAAGTTTCAAGAGCAGTTCAAAGGCAACGCGGTCGCCAAGTATGTGACCAAAGATCAGCTCAACGAAACTTTCTGGGTCAAACTGAAAGACGCAGACAAGAGTGCGGTTATCTCGGAAACCTTTACAGGTGTGGCCGGAGTTGAAGAGGTACGCGACCAGCGTTCTTACCTCGATCAAATTTTCAGCATCTTGAACGCGGCTTCGATAGCCGCAATCGCCATTGCGTCGATCATGTTGGCGTCTTCCGGTCTGCTCATTTCGACAACCATCCGACTCTCCGCGTTCTCTCGCCGTCGCGAAATCGGAATCATGCGCCTGGTTGGAGCAAGCAACTTCTTTATCCAGTTGCCATTCATTCTTGAAGGAGTGGTAGCCGCCACAATCGGAAGCCTTCTCGCCGGCGGTGCGGTGATTGCAATCGTGCAGTTGTTCGTGCAGGGTTACTTGGCTCAGCGACTTCCTCTCACCTCGTTCGTCGATCTTTCGGATGCGTTTTCAATAGCGCCGCTTCTGGTTCTAGCCGGGGTTCTTCTCGCAGCGCTTGCATCTGGGGTTGCGATTCGTCGTTATCTAAAAATTTAGGGTCGACTACATGTCAACACTGCTTGGTAGACTGGTGGGCTGACCGAGTGGTCAGAGAAAACCTGGAGTGAATTGTGCCTAGAGAGCGCGGCCAAAAAGTTGTGGCCAGCAACCGCAAAGCGCGTCACGACTATCACATCGAAGATGTCTACGAGGCTGGCCTCGTTTTGACTGTCCGCAAGTGCCTAAAGCAGCCATTTTCAGCTAAGTTCTTAGAGATTCCGATTTA
>JBBAMO010000081.1:0-4955 GCA_040402495.1 Rhodoluna sp. | reverse complement strand
CATGCCGTCTTTAGTTAGGTAACCAAGCGAGTCGGCCGGCAAGTTTGCCAAGATGCACAAGTCTTGGCGCGAGAGCCCGGTTTAGCGGGCCGACCTTAGGGTCGAGACCCATGCTCTGCAGAACCAGGATGCCGCCGTGGTCGTCGTTTAGGCCAAGCTCGCGCCCTGAGGCGAGCATGCCGTCTGAGATGTGGCCATAGGTGCTGCGGGCAGCAATGGCAAAGTTTCCAGGTAGCACAGCCCCTGGGAGGCAAACAACTACCTTGTCGCCAACTTCGAAGTTAGAGGCACCGCACACGATGCCACGCACATCTTCACCACCATCAGCCGCGGTCTGGCCAGCCGGTGCAACTCTCACCTGACACCAGCGAATGGTCTTGCCGTTGCTCTGCGGCTCTGGGGTGAACTCGAGAACCTCACCAACAACGAGCGGGCCGGTTACATCAAACTTGTGAACGCCTTCTTCTTCAAGACCAACCTTGACCAGTTCGGCCATGACGTCTTCGGGAGTGGCATTTGGGTGGATGGTTGCTGCTTCGGCCAACCAAGACATAGGAACGCGCATTAGAGCACCACTCCAAACTGCTCGCTAAAACGAACGTCGGCTTCAACCATGTCGTGCATGTCGAGCACGCCGTTGCGGAACATCAGAGTTCTTTCGATGCCCATACCGAACGCAAAGCCTTGGTACTCCTCTGGATCGATGCCAGCGGCACGCAGAACGTTTGGATTGACCATTCCGCAGCCGCCCCACTCAACCCAACGAGCGCCACCCTTTGCGCCTGGGTGCCAAACATCCAATTCTGCCGACGGTTCGGTAAACGGGAAGAACGAAGGGCGCAGGCGAATCTTGGCCTCTGGCCCAAACATCTGACGAGCAAAGTGCTCTAGCGTGCCGCGAAGATCGGCCATGGTGAGACCCTTGTCGACCGCGAGGCCTTCAACCTGGTGGAAAACCGGCGTGTGAGTGGCATCGAGTTCGTCGGTGCGGAAAACGCGACCTGGGCAAAGAACGTAGACCGGAAGTTCGCGCTCTAGAAGAGAACGAACCTGAACCGGCGAAGTGTGGGTTCTGAGCAAAAGGTGCGAGTCGATTGGGTCGACGAAGAAAGTGTCTTGCATGGCGCGAGCAGGGTGATCAGCATCAAAGTTGAGTGCATCAAAGTTGAACCACTCGCTTTCGAGCTCTGGTCCTTCGGCAATTTCCCAGCCCATGCCAACGAAAATGTCGCTAATCTTCTCTTGCAAGAGAGACAGCGGGTGGCGTGCGCCTGCGCGCATCGTTGATGGAGCCTCGGTTACGTCTACCGACTCTGCTGCAAGCTTCTTTGCCTCTTCTACGGACGCAAGTTCGGCTTCACGCGCAGCGTAGGAGGCGTTTAGTTCGCCACGGGCCTTTCCGATAAGAGCGCCTGCTGCTGCTTTTTGGTCGTTCGGCAGATTCTTTAGTTCGGCGTTGAGTCTAGAAATTGCCGATTGTTCACCAACAGACGTGTTTCGAATCGCACGAAGCGCAGCCAAGTCCTGGGCAGCAGAAACCTCGGCTAGAGCCTCGGAAACGATGGCATCAACCGTATCGGACGTGATTGCAGGAGTGTCAGACATAGAACTTAAGCCTACCAACTAGGCATTCTGAGCGAAGGCAGTGGCGTACAGGCAAATGCTGGCCGCCGTAGCCAAGTTGAGGCTCTCTGCTGCGCCGTAAATTGGCACTGCCACCTCGCGGTCTACCAACTGAAGCGTCTCAGGCTCGAAACCCCAGGCCTCATTACCGAAAACCCACATGGTCGGTTTCGCTAGATCTGCCTGCGAAAGTGTTGGAAGTGAGTCTCCCCCGCCATTGGCAGCAAACACCTGAAATCCAGCGGCTTTGGCGGCTGCAATGGTTTCGGCGATAGAAGAACCGACAACAACTGGTAGGTGGAAAAGCGAACCAGTGGTGGAGCGCACCACCTTCGGGTTGTAAACATCAACGCTGTTATCGCTAAAGATGACGGCGTCGGCTCCGGCTGCATCGGCTGCGCGCAAAACCGTGCCGGCATTTCCAGGGTCGCGAATGTTGGCCAAAAGTGCGATTAGGCGAGGCTTCTGGTCGATGACGTCGGCAAGCGACACGTCGAGCATGCGACAAACCGCAACAACGCCCTGCGGTGACTGAGTGTCGGCAAGAACCTTCAAAACCGGCTCGGTCACTGACTGAACTTCGATGCGTGAAGAAGTTGCGCGAGCGAAGAGTTCAGGGTGCGACTCGATTGCTGCTTCGGTGGCAAAGATTTCTTGAATAAGTTTTGGTCGCTCCAGCGCTTCTTTTAGGCCTTGGATGCCTTCAAGCAGAAAGAGCCCGGTCTCAGACCGGGCATCTTTCTTGTTTAGCTTCGCGACCCCGCGAATTCGATTCGCTTTGGGATCGTCCAACAAACTACTGGACCTTTGGAGCCGAGGTGTCTGCTGGCAATGCTGCCTTTGCAGTTGCAACGAGGCTGGCGAACGTGCCTGCATCGTTGACTGCTAGGTCGGCAAGGATGCGACGGTCTACCTGAACGCCAGCCAGGTTTAGACCCTGGATGAAGCGGTTGTAGGTGATGCCGTTCAAACGAGCCGCTGCGTTGATGCGCTGAATCCATAGGCGACGGAAGTCACCCTTGCGGGCACGACGGTCGTTGTATGCGTAGACCAACGAGTGCAGCATCTGCTGCTTGGCCATACGGTACAAACGTGAACGCTGACCGCGGTAACCGCTGGCGCGCTCGAGAACTGTGCGGCGCTTCTTGTGCGAGTTAACCGCGTTTTTTACTCTTGCCATTTTTTATACCTAGAGTCTTTCTTTACTTACCGAGCTGGGTCTTGATGGTCTTGAAGTCAGCGGCCGAAACTAGCTGCTCCTGGTTCAGGCGACGCTTGCGACGGCTGGACTTGTGCTCCAGGTTGTGGCGCATGTTGATCTGCTGCTTGACCAGTTTGCCGCTACCGGTAAAACGGAAACGCTTCTTGGCACCCGAGTGGGTCTTCTGCTTTGGCATTGCTTTCTCCTTAGTTACTCGGCAGCTTCCGCTGCCGCCTTTTCTGCCGTGGCTGCAACCGATGCCGCTTTGTCAGCGGCTCGTTTTGCATCTGCCTTGGCATCAGCCTTGTTGCGAAGCGGCCCCAAAACCATAACCATGTTGCGGCCGTCGATCGAAGGATTCGACTCGACAGCGCCCAGTTCGGCTACTTCTTGAGCAAGCTTCTGGAGCAGTTTCATTCCCATCTCTGGACGGGACTGCTCGCGACCGCGGAACACCACGATCACCTTGACCTTGTCGCCAGCTTTTAGGAATCGCTCGATCTGACCACGCTTTGTTCCGTAGTCGTGGGCGTCAATCTTCAAACCAAAACGCACAGTCTTCAGCACGGTGTTTACCTGGTTCTTGCGAGCTTCACGAACTTTTTGGGCAGCTTCATACTTGAATTTGCCGAAGTCCATAATCTTTGCAACCGGTGGCTTTGACATTGGAGCGACTTCAACTAGGTCGAGGTCCTGTTCCTGCGCCATGCGCAGTGCGTCTTCAATGCGAACTACACCGATCTGCTCACCAGCTGGTCCGACAAGTCGAACCTCAGGGACACGGATGCGGTCGTTGATGCGTGGATCTGTGATTGTTACTCCTATGACGTGACAAGATGGCCACGTCCTTGGGTGTAAACCCGAGAGCGCACAGAAACGTATGTTTCCAAGCTTTACCCGGCCACCTAAAGATTCGGTGAACGCGGGTGGGAAATAAATCCACTTCTGACCGGATAGTCTCCGGAGCCATCAGTTAGCCTAGCAGAAAGACTCGAAAAGGAGAACCCCCAATTGTCTGATGTTTCAAACTCGGAATTCATGGATGTTAGCGGAGAGATTCGCGACATCGCAGAAGTGCCTGCCGTTGAAATCATCAACACCACGGCGGTTCACCTGATGAGCGCTGCGGCCGTTCAGGTTGGCCTCGGCGAGGATGGTCACTCCCCCGACCTCGACGAAGCACGCAAGTTGATTCAGGCTCTTGCAGGCTTGGTTATTGCGGCAGCACCAGAAATCGGTGATCACCACGCCCGACCACTACGCGACGGTTTACGTTCGCTGCAACTGGCCTTTAGGGAAGCATCCGTGATCAAGGATGCGCCAGGCGCTGGACCCGGCGAAAAGTACACCGGACCGGTTAACTAGGCGCTAGCGAAGCTTTACGCGCAACGAATCGACGTATTCGGCGATGTCGTGACTTGCGGCGAGCGCCTCGGCAAGCTTTTGAAGCACAGGGTCTAACTGTTCGCGAGATAGTCCGGCAGTGATCTCAAGTTCGAGTTGCAACTCGGCCGATTCGAGTATCGAGTGCGGGTCGTTGTCGACGAGCTGAAATCCGAGAACCTCAGGGCTCACTTCGGTTGCAGCCTTGAATGCGGAGTGCACTCGCTGGTCGCGAACCGGGTGAACCCAATCCAAACCCTGAGCCAATGCCGCGATTGCCGGGCGACGCAAAACAAACTCGGTTTCTGACATCGGGTCGAGAATCAACCTCGTGTTGCCCTCTTGAGCGGCAGCCAGCGCCGCCTTCACTGCAGAAACCGGCACCGGACGTGCAGAAGGGTTCCAGGCTTGCATCGCAGCAACTGATGAAAACACTGGCAGACCATCTTGGTGATCTGGTGTTTCGACGGTCACGATTGAGAGATCGGCGCTTTTGTCTACGGTTTGACCGTGGGCACCCTGACCGGACTCCCCCAGATTTGCCAGTAGCGGTACTAATACACGGGCTGATCTCAGCGCGTCACCATCCTTGGACCTATCGCTGGTGGAATGGTGTTCTTTGCCATCATCTCGGTCACACAGGGCGTTATGGGCGGACTCGTAGACCTAGGATGGCTTCCATTCCTAACCCAGCCTCAGGTTGGACAGATTCGATTCATTCTGATCGGACTCTCACTAATGCTGCTTG
>JBBAMO010000080.1:0-5106 GCA_040402495.1 Rhodoluna sp. | reverse complement strand
GCGCAACTAAGCCTGTCCAGCTTTATAACCAACGCCTCGCTCGGTAACCACGATGGTTGGGTTTTCTGGGTCGTCTTCAATCTTCGAGCGCAAACGCTGCACGTGCACATTTACCAAACGGGTGTCGGCCTTGTACTGGTAGCCCCAAACCTTTTCGAGCAACATCTCGCGCGAGAACACCTGCTTTGGTTTCTCGGCAAGGGTTTGAAGCAAGCTGAACTCGAGTGGTGTTAGCGAAATACGCTGGCCGTCGCGACGAACCTCGTGACCAGAGACATCGATGGTGAGTGGACCGATTGAAAGCTCCGATGCGCCTTCGAGAGTTGGAATCGGGCGAAGACGGGCTTTCACGCGGGCAAGAAACTCGGCAGGTTCGAACGGCTTCTTTACGTAGTCGTCGGCTCCCGCCTCGAGGCCACGAATCACATCGTCCTGATCGGTCAGAGCCGTGAGCATGATGATTGGCACACCCGAGGTCTCGCGAATCTTGGCGCACACCTCAATGCCATTGAGGTTAGGAATCATCACATCGAGAAGCACTAGGTCGGGCTCAAGAGTCGCAAAGGCCGCGAGAGCGGCGGTGCCATCGTAGACGCCGTGCGTTTCGTATCCCTCGCCGGTCAGAAAGTCGCGAAGCGATTCGTTTAGTGCGAATTCGTCTTCTACTACGAGGATCTTTTTGCTCATGATTTACGGCTCTCTTTAGTAGCGGTAGTTCTCGGGCTTGAAGGGTCCATCGACCGAAACACCGATGTAGCGGGCCTGGTCCGAACTCAGTTGAGTTAATTGAACACCCAAAGCGTCAAGATGCAAACGGGCAACTTTTTCGTCTAGCTCTTTTGGAAGCACATAGACACCCAGTGGGTATTGCTCAGGCTTGCTGAAAAGCTCGATCTGAGCGAGCACCTGGTTGCTGAACGAGTTGCTCATCACGAATGATGGGTGGCCGGTAGCGTTGCCGAGGTTCATAAGGCGGCCCTCGCTGAGAATCAGAACAGAGCGACCATTTGGCAAGCGCCATTCGTGCACCTGAGGCTTGATTTCGATCTTTTCGATGCCCTTGATTCGAGAGATTCCGGCCATGTCGATTTCATCGTCGAAGTGGCCAATGTTGGCAACGATGGCGAGGTGCTTCATCTGCAGGATGTGCTCAGGCTTGATGATTGCGGTGTTACCCGTGGCGGTAACAAAGATGTCGACCTGGTCGATAACGCTCTCTAGACGAGCGACCTGGAAACCATCCATGGCAGCCTGAAGCGCACAGATTGGGTCTACTTCGCTAACGATAACGCGCGCGCCCTGACCAGCCATTGCCTCGGCCGCGCCCTTGCCAACATCTCCGTAACCGGCAACGAACACAGTCTTGCCGCCGATTAGAACGTCGGTAGCGCGGTTAATTCCATCTGGAAGCGAGTGGCGAATGCCGTATTTGTTGTCAAACTTTGACTTGGTAACCGAGTCGTTCACGTTGATGGCAGAAAACAATAGTTCGCCGCGCTTGAAGAACTCATAGAGTCGGTGAACACCGGTGGTGGTTTCTTCGGTAACACCGCGAAGCTCGCCGGCAATCTTGGTGAAACGGTTTGGTGCAACCGGAAGAGAGTTGCGTAGAAGCTCGAGAATCACGCCATACTCTTCGCTGTCGTCGAGCCCGGTTGGAGGAACAGAGCCGGCAAGTTCAAACTCGCGACCCTTGTGAACCAAGAGGGTGGCGTCGCCGCCATCGTCGAGAATCATGTTTGGTCCAACAAAGTCTTGACCGGCTTCGGCTGCCTCGGAGCTCCAGTCGAAGATGCGGTCGGTGCACCACCAGTACTCGGTTAGTGATTCGCCTTTCCAAGCAAAAACAGGACTACCGGCAGGAGACTGCTCGGTGCCATCAAGGCCAACCACAACAGCGGCGGCCGCTTCGTCTTGCGTGCTGAAAATGTTGCACGATGCCCAACGCACCTGCGCGCCCAGCGCAACGAGAGTTTCGATGAGCACAGCGGTCTGCACCGTCATGTGAAGCGAACCGGCGATGCGGGCGCCCTTGAGCGGCTGGCTGGCAGCAAACTCTTGGCGAATCGACATAAGGCCAGGCATCTCGTTTTCGGCGAGACGAATTTGGTGACGGCCGGCTTCGGCTAGCGAAAGATCGCGAACCTTAAATTCAAACTTGGTAGCAGCGCGAGAAAGTTGGGTCATAGGTAAATATTACGACCTGATAACTCCAAGCACTTCATCTCGGATGGCCAACATGTGCGCCTCGGTCGAAGCCTCAACGTTTAGGCGCAAAAGCGGCTCGGTGTTAGAAGAACGAACGTTGAACCACCACCACTCACCGTCGGTCAACTTGCTGCTAACAGTGACGCCATCGAAGTTGTCGAAGCTGGCGCGGTCTGCAAACAAGTTGCTTACAGCAACCATGCGGCCGGCAGCATCTTGGACCTTGGAGTTGATTTCGCCACTGGCAAAGTATGGGTCGTACTGCTTGGAGAATTCGCTGAGTGGCTTCTGCTGCGCCCCCAGAGCCTGCAGCACGTGCATCGCTGCAAGCATGCCGTTGTCGGCTCCCCAGAAGTCGCGAAAGTAATAGTGCGCGCTGTGCTCTGCGCCAAACACCGCGTTGCTTGCTGCCATCTGGTCTTTGATTAGCGAGTGACCAACCTTGGTGCGCAATGGGGCGGCACCTTTGGCTTCAATCAGTTCGGCAACGTACTTGCTGGTGAGCAAGTTGTGAATAACCACGATGTCGGCCTCGCCCTTGGCGGCCACGCGAGCGATCTCGCGCTCTGCCACGATTGCGCCAACCACCGAAGGGGTAACCAAGCCACCGTTTTCGTCAACAACGAAGCAGCGGTCGGCATCGCCGTCGAATGCGAGCCCGATGTCGGCACCGTGTTCGATTACCGCACGCTGAAGATCGACCAGGTTCTTTGGGTCGAGCGGATTAGCCTCGTGGTTCGGAAAGTTGCCGTCAAGTTCAAAGTAGAGTGGCACAATTTCGAGGGGCAGGTCTCCCAGCCCAGCTGCGCCGGCCAGCACGGCAGGCACGGTGTGTCCGCCCATGCCGTTGCCCGCGTCCACGACAACCTTGAGCGGGCGAATCTGGCTGAGGTCTACAAGGCTGCGCAAATACGTTGCGTAGCCAACCAGAGAGTCTTCGGTGCGAAGAGTGCCGGTTGAAGCCACCGATGGCACGCCGCTGGCAAGGTACACCTTGGCGCGGTCGCGGATGGCAGCCAGACCGGTATCGATGCTGATGCCGCGAGCGCCCGCACGAGAAAGCTTGATGCCGTTGTATGCCGCTGGGTTGTGGCTCGCCGTGAACATGGCCGCAGCAGCCTGATAGTGGCCTGAAGCGTAATAAGACTGGTCGGTTGAGCAAAGCCCGAGCGACACCACATTGGCACCTCGTGCCTGCGCTCCGGCAGCGAAAGCCGCGCTGAAGGCTGGAGATGAATCGCGCATGTCGTGCCCAACGATTACGTCTTGGCCGGAGAGTTCAAGTTCGTCGACAAACCCGGCAGCGATTGCCTCGACGATCTGCTCGGTTAGATCGATTCCGACCAAACCTCGAACGTCGTATGCCTTTACGATTGCGTCCCAATTAACAGACATGCTTTTCCTACCCTCGCCCTGTTGTCCTATAAGAATAGCGTTCGCCAGCGGTGCAACGGCTAATACGATTGACCCATGCAACCATCTCGATCAGACCGCGGAACCTTTAGAAACCGCCGAGGCAAAGATCGTTACCGTGCGCCGCTTATTTCTGAGCGATTGCACCGCAAAACAGACATGTCCTATTTTGAACAGATTGTCGCTAGCACCTGTCAGTACATGCGAGCCCAGTGGCCAGAAGAACTCAACCAGCTCAAGTGGTTGGTTGAAAACGCTGGCCCGCTAACCGATGATGGCGCTGTCAAGTTTGCCGTCGACCGAGAGACAATGACCATCACGTTGTATCGAATTCCCATCGAGCGCTTAATCCACAATCACCGCACCGATGCACTCGACGAGCGCATGCACATTGAGCATCTGGTCTTTGAAGCGGTTGAAGAAATGATGGGGCGCGGTTAGCGCACCACCACCGAAACACTGCCGCCTACGTTGCGGTATTCCACCATCGGCATTGCTGCGATTGCCGAGTTGATGTCGACCACCAATGTTGCCGAGACCATGCCACTTGAAGACAACTTCACGAACGGGCTCGAAACACGGATGCTCGCAAGCGCTCCGGGCGCCAGCGTGATGGCGCCGGCGGCATCGTTGATGTGCACGCTAACCGGCTTGGCGGTTGGGTTAGCGATAGCCAACTTGGAGATTCCCTCGGCTTGAATCGCCATGAAACGATCTCCAGCGCTTGGCTCCACCGCGGCAAGCCAAGCAAACTCTGTGCGGGGCTTACCCGTTGGCGACGAACGGTTTAACTTGGCACCAGCTCGCACCGGCTGATCGCTCGAGATAAAGATGGCGTAGTCGCCGTCTTCGATTCCAGTAATAGGAAGATCTACAGACGACTTGGCGGGAACGGTAGCTTGAATCACGGTGCCAAAGGTTTTGTTATTTGCACCTGTGATCTTGGCCAACACCGTTGCGGTTTTCGATGTGGCGTTTGAAATGCGTAGCGTGTCGGCAATGTCGGCATACTGCTCGCCCTTGGCAATCAGGGTTGCCGCGAATTTGCTGCCTCGCACTAAGAAGCCTGGAATGACAAGCTCTTTTGATGCATTGGCGGTTGGCGCAATCAAGTCGACACCCGAGGAGCGCAGACCTCTCACCGTCTTTTGCTGAATCCAGGCTGCAATGGCGCCACCTCGAGCGGAAACATGAACCGCGAAGGTGCTTGCCTTTGGAAGCAAACCGTTGATCGGCACGATAACCGATTGACGCGCTGGAACACTTATGGCGCTGAGCCCAGGAACCGATGCGAAGCCGCCGCTCGACAAGATTTGAAGTTCAATCGTGGAGTCCACCTTGGTTGAGTTGCTCAAAACAAGCAGCGCCTCGCGGCCGGTGCTGGTGTCGCCGCCAATAATCCACAAGTCGCTACCCGGGCGCTGACACGTGGCAAATCCTTGGTTACGGCGCTGAACTTGCCGCTGGCCGAATAGGCGCGAGTGT
>JBBAMO010000079.1:0-5112 GCA_040402495.1 Rhodoluna sp. | reverse complement strand
AAGGTGGCGCCCTTTTCAAGCATGACCGGCCCATCGGCAAATCTGCCCAAGCGGATCTTTGGCCCTTGCAGGTCTACTAGAACTCCAACGGCCTTACCGGTGTCTGCGGCGGCCTTTCTGACGTTGGCGTAAACGCCTTCATGCACGTCGTATGAGCCGTGACTCAGGTTCATTCGAGCTACATCTACGCCCGCCTCGATGATTGCTCTAATCGATTCGTAGCTTGCTGTTGCTGGCCCAAGGGTTGCAACAATCTTTGCGCGTCTCATTCGTTCCTTCTTTTGTTTGTCGCGGTTACTCACCGCGGCCGACCACTCAGCTGTAGACCGAGATTGGTTGATCGGTTGGTTTTACCGGAGCAGGTAGCTCCGAAGATCCTTCTAGATAAACGTCGATGGCAGCCGCCGCCGAACGTCCCTCAGCGATAGCCCAGACGATGAGGCTCTGTCCGCGACCAGCATCTCCGGCTACGAAAACACCGTCTACGTTGCTAGTCCATTTGCTATCGCGAACAATGTTGCCACGATTGTCGACCTCAGGCTCGATTTGAGCAACGAGTGTCTCAGTCTCTGGCCCAATAAAGCCAAGCGCCAAAAGCACTAGGTCGGCTTTAATTTCGTACTCTGTGCCTGGTTTTGGAAGACGCTTCCCATCGACAATCTCGGTCTCGGCGACTTTGATGCCAGTGACCACGCCATCCGTTCCGATGAAGTCGATTGTTGAAGCTAGATACTTGCGCACACCAAACTCTTCGTGTGCGCTAGCCACTTCGTAAAGGTTTGGGAACATCGGCCACGGCTGGTTCTCTGGTCGCTCGTCAGCGGGTCGCGCACCGATAGCCAGAGTGGTGACAGAAGCAGCACCTTGGCGAGTGGCAGTTCCGAGACAGTCAGCACCTGTGTCGCCGCCGCCCAAAATCACAACGTGCTTACCAGCTGCTGTGATTTGCGATTCGACTTCAATACCTGACACGACTTTGTTCGATTGAACCAAGTACTCCATTGCGAAGTGAACCCCTTGCAGAGACCTGCCAGAAACGGGTAAATCCCTAGGTCTAGTAGAACCGGTGGCAACCAACACTGCGTCGTAGCGTGATTTCAGGTCGTCCCATGTGATGTCAACGCCTATTTCTACACCTGCGCGGAATCTGGTGCCTTCGGCGGTCATCTGTTCAATTCTGCGATCGATGTGGTGCTTTTCCATCTTGAAATCTGGGATGCCGTAGCGCAAAAGACCACCAATTTCGGTGTCTCTTTCGTACACCGCAACTGTGTGACCTGCACGAGTTAACTGTTGAGCAGCTGCTAACCCTGCAGGCCCGGAGCCGACTACCGCAACAGTCTTTCCCGTGAGGCGCTCGGGCGCGTGTGGAACGACTAGATCGTTATCGAAAGCTTCATCGATAATCGACACTTCAATTTCTTTGATCGTGACAGCAGGTTGATTAATTCCCAGTACGCAGGAACTCTCGCAAGGAGCTGGACACAAGCGACCAGTGAATTCTGGGAAGTTATTCGTCTTGTGTAGGCGTTCGATTGCCTGAGCGTTGTCGTCTCGCCAGGTTAGGTCGTTCCACTCTGGAATTAGATTGCCTAGCGGGCATCCTTGGTGGCAAAAAGGAACACCGCAATCCATGCAACGTGATGCCTGCTGCTTGACCACGCCTGAATCGCGACGTTCATACACTTCTTTCCAGTCCATGATGCGAACTGGAACCGGTCGTCGAGCGGCAGTTTCACGCTCGGTGACTTTCATAAATCCTCTTGGGTCAGCCATTGGTAACCTCCAGAATCTTCGCCCAGGTGGCCTCGCCATCGGGGTCGAGCCCGTCCGAAACTGCGTCGGATCGAATCTTAAGAACGCTTGAGTAGTCACGAGGAAGAATCATCGTGAAGTCATTGACCGAATTGGACCAGTCTTCAAGCAAACGGCTTGCAAGCAACGAACCAGTTTCATTCCGGTGTTGCTCGATAAGCCCCTTGAGCTCATGCGAGGTCTCTTCATCTACGGAGAGAAGGTGAAGTTCGCCAGCCTCGAGAGCCTCGGCGTTTATGCGGTCCGCGCGAAGTTTGTATACAAAGGCTGTGCCGCCCGACATTCCAGCACCGAGATTGCGCCCCGTCTTTCCGAGAATCACTGCCGTGCCACCGGTCATGTACTCGAGAGCGTGGTCTCCAACGCCTTCAACAACGGCTGTGACACCTGAGTTTCGAACCAGGAAGCGCTCCCCCACTATGCCGCTGAGCATAAGTGTTCCACTAGTTGCGCCGTATCCGATGACGTTGCCGGCGATGATGTTTTGCTCGGCAGCATAAACGGAGGCGCGATCAGGTCGAACAACGATGGTTCCACCAGAGATGCCCTTGCCGACGTAATCGTTTGCGTCGCCCTCGAGTGTCAGTTTTACACCCTTAGGAACGAATGCTCCGAACGACTGTCCAGCGGCTCCACGAAGGTGTACATCGATGGTTGCATCGGCGAGACCAGCGGATCCGTAGCGCTTGGTGAGCTCGTTACCCAACAAAGTGCCGACAGCTTGGTCTACGTTGGTGATTGCCATTTCAATCTTCACCTTTTGAGCGTCCTCAAGTGCAGGCTTAGCTAACTCGAGAAGCTTGAAATCAAAGTGTTTGTCTATTTCGTGATCCTGAAGCGTCACTCGGCGCATCGGTGATTCAGCTGGAAGACTCGGCATGGCAAGAATCGGCGTGAGATCCAGTCCGTCGGCCTTCCAATGCGAGATGGCTCGGTTTACGTCGATAAGTTCGCTGTGACCAATAGCTTCGTCTAGGCTCCTGAATCCAAGTGACGCGAGGTACTCGCGCACCTCCTGCGCAAGGAACTCAAAGAAGTTCTCTACGAACTCAGGGGTTCCGGTGAAACGCTCGCGCAGCACAGGGTTCTGAGTGGCAACACCAACAGGGCAGGTGTCTAAATGACAAACACGCATCATGATGCAGCCGGAAACCACGAGAGGTGCAGTGGCAAAACCAAACTCTTCGGCTCCAAGCAGTGCAGCTATCACAACATCGCGCCCGGTCTTCATTTGACCGTCTACCTGCACCGACACTCGCCCGCGAAGCCCATTGACCATGAGCGTCTGCTGTGTCTCGGCAAGACCGAGTTCCCAAGGGGTTCCAGCGTGTTTCAGGGAATTTAGAGGAGACGCGCCGGTGTAAGACCAACTCGCTCGAGAATCTCTCCCCTAGATGCATGCTCGAGGAATTCATCGGGTAACCCAAGTTCAGTCAGAGCAGTATCAATCTGCGCAGTGCGCATATCCTGTCGAACTCGCGTTCCGACACCGCCGACTTTTACACCGTCTTCTATCGTGACGACGAGCCTGTGCTGAGCAGCCAAATCGAGAACAGATTTGCTAACTGGAACAACCCATCTTGGGTCGATTACGGTCGAACCAATTCCGTGTGCCTCAAGTAGCTTTGCAACCTTGAGAGCGGTGTCTGCCATCGAACCAACGCCGAGTAGTAACACGTCCTTCGAGGAGGATTCATGCAAAACGTCTACGCCATCGTTGGTGCGCCGAACTGCCTGGATGTCTGCTCCCGTCGCGCCTTTAGGAAAGCGAATGACGGTTGGGCCAGCTTTGTGCTCTACTGCCTCAGAAAGCTCCTCACGCAAAGTGTTTGCGTCACGAGGTGCGGCAATTCGGATACCAGGAATTACTTGCAAGATCGCAAGGTCCCACATACCATGATGGCTTGCGCCATCTGGACCGGTAACACCAGCGCGATCAAGCACGAGTGTGACGGGCGCCTTGTGCAGCGCAACATCCATGAGAAGTTGGTCGAAGGCGCGATTAGCGAAGGTTGCGTAGATTGCGACCACAGGGTGAAGCCCACCGAACGCCATACCGGCGGCCGAGGCCACTGCATGTTGCTCGGCGATTCCGACGTCGAATACTCGCGCGGGATACTTCTTGGCCATCTTGTCAAGACCAACAGGGATGAGCATAGCTCCGGTAATTGCAACAACATCCTTGTGCTTGTCTGCGACATTGACGATCTCTTCAGAGAAAACGCTCGTGAAGGTTTGCTTCTCGACGCTTTCTTCAAGAGATTCACCTGTTAGGGGGTTGATCTTGCCCACGGCGTGGAACTGATCGTCTTCGTTGAGCATGGCTGCGTCGAAGCCCTTGCCCTTCTGAGTTATCGCATGAACGATAACTGGGTACGCATACTTCTTGGCTTGGCGCAAAGCAGTTTCCATGGCAGAAATGTCATGGCCGTCGATAGGGCCGATGTACTTGATGTCTAGGTTTGGAAACATTCCACGAGGAGCCATCGCCCCCATGAGTCCGCCTGTTCTTCATGGTGTCTAGCGCCAGGCATTTTGCCCAAGATGCTCGCGAGCGCGGTTTTACTGTCGACTACCGCCAAGCGGCCACCACCCCGGATGGCGTGCGCGCTGTTTGGGCCGAACACGGGCAGCTACCGACTATCTCGGCTCAGCCGGCATCGTTCGAGCAGGCGCGGCAGTTTGAGGCTCTCGGCATAACCATCGTTGACACCGACTTCTTTCTAACGCCGCGGGCACTCTTTGCCAGCTGGGCCGAAACTCAAAAGTCGTTCGTAATGGAAAACTTCTATCGCAAGCAGCGCGTGCGCCTCAACCTGCTTGTCGAAGGCGACAAACCGACTGAAGGCCGCTGGAACTTCGACGAAGACAACCGACTGCCGCCGCCCAAGAATTACACCTGGCCGCCAAGGCTCACTCACCAGCGCGACCAAATAGACCAAGATGTCGCGACGCAACTTGGGCACACGGCAACCGATCTTTGGGCCACCACTCGCACCGGCGCACTGAAAGCTCTCGACCACTTTGTTGAGCACAACCTTGCTGGCTTCGGCCCACTCGAGGATGCGTCGGTCAACGACGACTGGTCGCTGCACCACTCTTTGTTGAGCCCATACCTCAACGTTGGGTTGCTGCACGCGAGCGAAGTGGTGGCGGCAGCCATCGGTGCCTACAAACGTGGTGATGCGCCCATTCAGTCGGTGGAGGCATTCGTGCGTCAGATTATCGGCTGGCGCGAATACATCAACGGCATGTATTGGTTCTTGGGCGAAAGCTATCAGCAGGGCAACGGACTTG
>JBBAMO010000078.1:0-5133 GCA_040402495.1 Rhodoluna sp. | reverse complement strand
CTGGTAAGACCGCTCGCGTTATCGTGTTTGCAACCGGTGCAGCTGCCGACGCAGCCATCTTGGGCCTGCAAGCAAACGAATCAGAGCAGCACCCGAGTTTGGTGAGTGAACAACTTTAAGCGCGCTAACTAGGTCGACGATTTCTGGCATTTCCAGTAGCCCGCCTAGTCCAACAACTTCGACATCGAGCCCAGCTGCTTCCAGTTCGGAAACAAATAATTCCATCGATGCCTTCTTGCGCATCAGCACCGCCCCGGTGGGAGCCTCCTGCCCCTGTTTCGGATCGAAGGGTCGTGCCATACGCTCGGCCATCCAGGCAGCTACCTGCTTTGCTTCGTCGGCGATGTGTTCTTGCCAAAGAACGTCGATTTGGCCCTCGGCGGCGTTAGGCATGGGCTCTAGCGGGCTCACCTCGGTGGTCTGCAGTCCACGCTCGCGCTGGTAAACAGCAAGTTTGCCGAGTGGTTCCGCAATGATGTTGGCCGCGTCTAGCACCACTTTGGGGTTGCGCCAAGATGTTGGCAGTTCGCGCTGAATGACCGGAAGCTCCGACTTGGTTGAAAACAACTCGAGATATTCGTTCAGGTTTGTAGCGCTTGCCCCGCGCCAACCATAAATTGACTGGTTTGGGTCGCCCACGGCGAAAACTGGGTGGTCGCGATATAGTTCGCGCAAAAGTCGGGTCTGTAAGAACGAAGTGTCTTGATATTCATCGAGCAGCACAAACTTGTGCAGTTCACGCTCGCGAGCCCCAACCTCTGGGTGTTGCGAGACAACTTCTTCGGCAAGTTTTACCTGGTCGCTGTAGTCGACGTAACCCTGGTTCTTCTTTTCAAGTCGATATGCTTCGGCAAGATCGACAATCGCTGCGGTTCCTAGAGCACCAGCGAAGTAATCGCTGTTGGTTTTGTTTAGCTCGCCGGTCTTGGTGACTGCCAGAAGTTTTTCTTTGAGGTTTTCGATAGCGTCTTTGACAGACTCGCCCGATTGAACGTTGTCGTTGAGCTCGGCAGAGAGTTTGAGAACCACATCGATGGCTGACTTCAGAGAGAAGTCGGCATCTTGAAACTCAACTCCCATGTTGCTGCCTTCTCGAAGAACGACGTTCTTGGCAAGTTGGTAAGCGGACCCCTCGGCAAGCAGCTGCGATTCGGGTTCGTAGCCCAATAGCATCGCGTTGTCGCGGAAAATGCTGTTTGCATAGGAGTTGTAGGTAGAAATCAGCGGCAAAGAGTAGCCATTGGTGCGCAACTCTTGTGGCCAAAACTCGGTCTTTTCAAGGGCTAGAAGCCCGTTGTTGATTCGCTTGGCCAACTCGGATGCAGCCTTGCGCGTGAAAGTTAGACCCAGGATGTCTTGAGGCTTGGCGTACTCGTTGGCAACCAGCCAAAGAACTCGGATGGCCATCAGCTCTGTCTTACCCGAGCCAGCACCGGCAACAACCAAGACGGGTTGGGTGCGGCTGGCTAGCACCGCAGCCTCTTGGTAACTGGTCAGTTTCATATCTGGGTTCTTTTCGAGTTTCTCCTTTTTCTGGATGGCTCTAAAGATTTGATTTGGAGTCACTCGGTTATCCGACATAGGTGACCGCCTTTGTTAGATGCAGCTTGCAGTTACCGTAGGCAAACTCGCTGTTGCAGTGGGTGGCAGTCTGAGCCTCAAAGTAGAGATGTGGCATGGCCATTTCGGTGGCAGCCTTAGAAACCATCCCCTCGATTTGCTCGCGGAGCGCTGGATCGTTGACGATGCTTGGCTGGTCGCGAAGTTCTGGCACACCGTTGGTTGTGAACAGAAGTTTTGCACCCGCCAGCCCAGTGGCTTCTTTGACACCGGGAACGTCGTTGAAGGCGCCGTTTGCAAAGGCCAATTGGTAAACACCAAGTTGAGGGTGCGCGGCGGCATCGTCGGCAGAAAGCACAACTTTGCCGGTCTTTAGATCGACGATAACAATCTTGCCGTCGGCAGTCTTTTCGATTCGGTCGACCTGACCGGAGATGGTTGCGCCGTTGTACTCAAAGTTGAAACTGACCTCGCGACCAAGCACAACGTTTCCTGAGCTAGAACTTTCGCGCAGGTATTGCATCATTGCACCGAACATTCGTTGGGCTCGACGTTTTTCGCGTGACTCAAGCCAATCGGATTCGAAATCGAGTGTTTGCCAACGGTCTTCGAGAATCTGCCAAAGTTGCTGCTCGTCGTTCTCTCCTTCTGCTTCGAGCACTTCGTGAAGCAATGTGCCAAGTCCGGCCTCAAACACGCTGTCGGTGCCGCCGTTGACACCCAAGAACCAGTGGAGCGGGCACTTGAGGAAATCTTCGAGTTTCGAGGGGCTGAGGTAAACCTTTTCTGATCCATCGCCGTCGATTGCAACAAGCGGCTCTTCGGATGAGATGTCGAGCAAGCCATACCAGTCTCTGGGCGCTGCTCCTGCCACCCCTTCGATAGCCAATCTCGCGAGCGCGAACGCCAGCGAAATACGCTCGTGTGCATCGGTGGAGAGCACTAGGCGTTTGCGTAGGTCGCCCACCAGGCCACGCAATGTGATGCGGGGTTTGTTGTAGTTTGTGTCGGTCTCAGGAATCTTTGTTAGAAGCACCCGCACGAACGATGACACTTGTTCTTCTTCGGCATCCACCGCGCTGACCAACAGCAACTCGGAAGCAGCGCCAACTGCCTTGTGAAGCAGTCGCAGTTCGTCGTGTTGCTCGTTTCGGTTGACATCGCTGGCCTTACTGGCGCGGCCGGACTTGATTGAATCGAGCGTCATGGCTCCAAGCAATGATGAGCGCGGCTTTAGGTTGGGCCACAGCCCATCCTGCAGGCGAGGTAGTGCAACCACTCGATAGCGCTTCGAAATCAGACCAGACGGAGTTAGCAGAGCAACGCGGTCGTCGTCGCGATAGTTGAGTGCCAGTGAATCCTCAGGCAACTCGAGAGCAAGTTGCTGTGTGACAAATTCGCGTGCGGCTTCGCCCGGCACGGTTTCGGTTCCCGTGTAACGCTCAACAAATCGATTTGCGGCGGCAAACAAGGCAGTTACGGCGTCTAGATTACGGTTCATCTGAGCGCCAACTTCATCTAGTTGATCGGCTAGTTTTGCCCACTGGGTAAATGGGGCACGGTCGCCTGCAGTGAAGTGCCAGAAGTGCCAAAGCAACTGCTCGATGTTGGCCCCCTCGGCGGCCAAATCGCGCGCTTCAAAGAAACGTCGAACAAAGCGGTCGGCTGTGATGCCTTCGCGAGTCTTCACTGTCGCAACGGCGCCCGGGGCTTCGAATAGTTGAACGAGAAGTTGATCGGTGTTGCGGGTGCCATCTGCTTCGAGCTCTTGGCGTCGCAGCGCGCGACGCAGGCGTCGCAATCCGATTGAATCGAGCCCGCAAAAAGGCGACTGCAGCAAAGAACGCACGGCATGTAAATCTGTAGGTTTGTCGCCGAGCACGGCATCAAGGATGTTGAGCAACTCGCGTGATGCGAATTCGTCGCGCAGGGCAGAACGAGTTCCGGCGATGGTAACTGGCACCTGCTCGGCAGCCAGAGCTGCAGCCAGTGCTTCGAGAGTGGTTCTTGATCTTGCCACCACGGCCATTTCGGACCAGCGAACCTTGTTGTCGCCAACCAGGTGCAGCTCGCGCAGCCTGCGACCCAGCCAGGCAGCCTCGGCAATCGGTGAGCTAAAGAGTTTTGCCTGAATTACGTCTGATGGCTCGAGCTCGGTGCGAACAGGAACCTCAACCTCGGCGTATTCGCGACGGTGCAAACCAGCGCGCTCCGACGGCAGAGCAAAAGCGATGTTGCCGAGCGCTTTGGTTAGCTCGACTGGGCGAACGCCGGCAGGGCTCTTGAGCACGATTTTCTTGTAGTTCGTGCCACCCAGTTGATCCATAAGGGTAGCCATTGAAGCTGCGTCGGATGCGCGAAAGCCAAGAGTTGCAGTGTCTGGGTCGCCAAACAAAACCAGGCCCGCTCCGCGACTTACCAAAAGCGTTAGCAAGCGACGCGCCGAAGGCGTTAGCTCTTGAGCATCGTCGACCAAAACAAGTTTGATGGCCGCAACCTCGGGAGTGAATCCGCTACCGTTCTCGAGGTACTGGCAGGCAAGGTCTAGCAACGTTGAAGCATCGTGACGATTGTCTTGCTTGGGCTCTGTGAGCTTTTTCTCGTAAGCGGCGTAAAGCGTAGAAGCAGCAACCCAGTCTTGACGATCGTTGTCTTTGCCAAGTTGGGCAAGCTCCTGAGGGCTGATTCGGTACTCGAGACAAACGGTGATCAGATCGCGAAGCTCGGCCCTGAAACCCTTCAGCTTCACAATCTGCGAATTGATGTGGCTCGGCCAACCAAGCGCTTTGAGGTCGACCTGCTCAAAATCTTTCAGGATTTCGGCAAGCAGGCGATCTTGCTCGCTACCGCTGATCAACTCTGGAGACTTGGCACCTTCGGCGAGCGCCTTGTGGCGCAAGATTTGAAATGCGAAAGAAGACAGCGTGCGAGCCATAGGGCCGGCCGTGGTGGATGAAAACTCAAGCGCCAATTGGTCTCGAAGCGTGTTTGCCGCATCGCGCGACCCAGCGATTGCCAAAACCTCATGCGGCTTCAAAGTAGCGCCATCGCCCTTTATCTTTGCCATGAACAGTGCGCGCAGGGCCGTGGTTTTGCCCGATCCAGGGCCTCCGTATACCACTGCTCTTGAATCCGCCGGCAAAGCCGCAACCTGCTTCTGAGAATCGGTGAGTTCGGCGGCTGTGGTGCCAGCGGCGCGCGCCTCATCGATGTAGAAGTTGGATTCGTTCATGCTCAAACACTATTGCCTGCCTATGACATTTTTTTGAACCACACTGACGAGCAAGCCGCGCGCATCTGGCGTAATCTAGTGATGAAACAGGAGGACTCAATGGAAGTCAAAATTGGTATTCGCGACAACGCCCGCGAGCTCGAGTTCGAGTCGTCGCAGTCGTCTGCACAAATCAACGATGCCGTCAGCGCCGCGTTGAACGGCGGGGCAAAGACCATCAACTTGACCGACAGCAAAGGCGTGGTTCACATCGTTCCTGCCGACGCCCTCGCCTACATTGTTATCGCAACCCCCGCCAACTTCGCGCAGTTCAAATCCTCGAGGCTTGCCGCCAGACACAG
>JBBAMO010000077.1:0-5220 GCA_040402495.1 Rhodoluna sp. | reverse complement strand
AGTTTTCTCGAAGAATCCCTTTTTCACTAGGGATACGAAGTTTGCAACGGCCTGCGCTGTAGCCTTTCCATCGAGGCTAATGCCCATCTTGGTCTTGTTGAGTGTCATAGATCCGGTCCACTCGCGGTTTTCGGCAAGCGAAACGTCTGGCACATCGGCTGAGTTTGACTGCGCTGGGGTTGCAGACACCTTTGGCTTACCCGGCCCGTATGTGGTGTAACTGAACTGCAGTCCAACAGCCACGAGAATCGCAACGACAGCAACAACGATGGCTTTGCCATTGTCTGACTTCTTGATTGACTTTGTGTCTCGCACAACTTGACTCTTGACTTCGAAGTTCTTGAGTCTCTCCTGAGCAGCCTTTGATAGGTTTTGCTTTTGCTTGGCCATTGTTTCCTCCGTGTTATGACCGTATGAGTTTACCTGTGCCAGAGTGCTTGTAGCATCCTTAACCAGAGCGCGATTGGTAACCTTGGGTCATGTCAATCGACCATCTCTTCCAGAGCGCAGCGCCTCTAGCTGCAAGAATGCGCCCCAACTCTCTCGAAGAAATAGTAGGTCAGACTGCTGCCCTCGAAGCTGGCTCGCCACTCAGTCGCCTAATCGAGAATCAAGACCAAGGGGCCGCTACATCCGTAATTTTGTGGGGTCCGCCTGGAACTGGAAAAACTTCCATTGCCAACGTGATCGCTCTCAAAACCGCTAGGCGATTTGAGCAGCTGAGTGCCATCAGCGCTGGCGTGAAAGAGGTTAGGGCCGTCATAGAGGAGGCTAAAACTGAATCAAGCCTGTACCAGCGAGGAACGGTCCTGTTTCTGGATGAGATTCACCGATTCTCTAAGGCTCAGCAGGACAGTTTGCTACCCGCTGTCGAGGCAGGCTGGGTGACACTGATCGCGGCCACCACAGAGAACCCATCCTTTTCGGTGATTTCACCATTGCTGTCTCGGTCTCTCATTGTTCAACTGCAACCTCTCGAAAACACTGACTTGGAAGCTCTGATTACCAAGACCCTCTCTGACCCTCGTGGTCTTGATAGCAAAGTTTCACTCGCTGACGGCGTTTTAGCCCTAATAGTTCGGATGGCTGGGGGAGACGCTCGGCGTGCTCTTACTGTTTTGGAGGCGAGTGCTTTCACCGTCTACAGCAAAGATCGGTCGGCTGAGGAAATTTTCATCGATGTGCACGACGTTGAAGTGTCAACCACCGCTGCCGCTTCAAGATACGACCGGGCTGGCGATCAGCACTATGACATTATTTCGGCGTTTATTAAGTCGGTGCGCGGATCAGACGTAGACGCAGCCTTGCATTACTTGGCACGAATGATTGTTGGGGGAGAAGACCCGCGGTTCATTGCACGCAGACTGATCATTCTTGCCTCGGAGGACATCGGTTTGGCTGATCCCGCCGCTCTCGGCATCTGTGTTGCAGCTGCCGATGCAGTTGCTCTTATTGGCATGCCGGAGGGCAGAATCGTGCTTTCGGAGGCAACGGTCTATTGCGCTTTGGCTCCGAAGTCCAACTCTGCCTACGAAGCAATCAACGCCGCCATCGAGGACGTCAAGGCTGGGACAGGCACCTCTGTTCCGCCAGCTATGCGCGGTACTGGCTATGTGGACGCAGGACGCTTTGGTTCTGGCGTGGGATACAAATACCCGCACGGTGAGGAGATCGCCGTAGTCGCACAGCAATACGCTCCTGATGATGTTCTCGCCAAAAGCTATTACAAACCAAAGAGTTCTGGCCGCGAAAAAGACTTTGTTACCCTCTGGGGCCGGTTGCGCAGCATCATCCGTGGGCAAAACAAGTAATAAACGCTAGAAGTTGTGGGGCTAAACCCGCTAAACTAGTGAGGTTGCCATCCAGAGTTTGATCAGGGCTGTGAGATAACTCAGACGGAGACGCCTAATAGCCGGGGTGTCACATGGTTTGGGTGAATGAAAATTCACCCTGAATTCCGCTATAACAAAATCTCGAAAGGACCTTGTGTCAAAGACATCACGTACGCGTAGCAAGACCCGTTTGTCTCGCGCGCTCGGACTGGCTCTCACCCCGAAAGCCGCCAAGTATTTAGAACGCCGCCCTTATGCTCCAGGTGAGCACGGACGCACCAAGCGCAAGGCAGACAGCGACTTTGCTGTGCGTCTTCGCGAAAAGCAGCGCCTACGCGCTCAGTACGGCATCCGCGAGGCTCAGCTTCGCAACACCTTCCAGGAAGCAAAGCGTGCCGACGGCCTTACCGGTGAAAACCTTGTAGAACTTCTAGAGATGCGTCTCGACGCCCTAGTTCTTCGCTCAGGTTTCGCCCGAACCATCGCTCAGGCTCGCCAGATGGTTGTGCACCGTCACATCCTTGTAAATGGTGAGCGCGTTGACCGTCCTTCTTTCCGCGTAAAGCCTGGACAGTTGATCCACGTTCACGCAAAGAGCGAATCAACCGAGCCATTCCAGGTAGCAGCAGCTGGCGGACACGTTGATGTCCTTCCTCCAGTACCTGCATACCTAGACGTTCAGCTAGACAAGCTGCACGCAACTCTAGTTCGTCGTCCAAAGCGAGCCGAAGTTCCAGTTACCTGTGAAGTTCAGCTCGTTGTTGAGTACTACGCAGCTCGATAAATAGTTTCGAAGGAGTCCTGATGAGCATTGGCGACATTGCAGCACTAATCGCAGCATGCGCGTTCGCGCTTTTGGCGATCGCTGCGGCGGTTCCACTTCTCAAAATGGGACGCACCATCGACGAGGTAACGCTGAGCATTCGCGACCTCACCGATGGCTTGGAGCCAGTGCTCTCAGGACTCAACGAAACAGTCGCTGAAACCAACAAGCAGTTGGCAAAGATCGACAAAATCACCACAAACGTCGAAGAGGTTAGCCTCAACGTTGCATCTCTGTCGGCAGTTATCGCTCAGGCGGTGGGTTCTCCGTTGATGAAACTTGCCGGATTGGGCGTAAGTTTTTCTAAGCTCCTTCGTGGAAGCAAGAAGTAGGTAGTCATGCGTAAGCTTTTTTGGCTCGTATCGGGCATTTCAATCGGTCTAGTTTTGGCAAAGCAGATTGAACAGAATCCTGCCGCCAAGGTAATCGCCAACGACGTCGAGCGCGCCGCCCGCGAGTTTGGCAACGCTGTCATCGAAGGTTTCCGTGAACGCGAAGCTGAACTAGCCCCAAAGACCGCCTCGAAGCCGGTTCGCAAGCCAACCGCGCGTAAGCCGGTAGCTCGTAAATCTATCGTAAAATCTGCTGCTGCAAAGCCAGCGGCGAAATAGACAGATGAAAACCGCTGAAATTCGGCGGCGTTGGCTGGCTTTCTTCGAAGGCAAAGGCCACACCGTTGTTCCATCTGCTTCTTTGATTAGCGAAGATCCATCACTTCTGTTCACTGTTGCCGGCATGGTTCCTTTCATCCCATACATGTCTGGCTTGATCCCTGCACCTTACCCACGCGCCACAAGCGTTCAAAAGTGTGTGCGCACACTGGACATCGAAGAAGTTGGCAAGACCACCAGGCACGGCACGTTCTTTCAGATGAACGGAAATTTCTCGTTCGGAGACTACTTCAAGCCAGAGGCCATCGCCTACGCTTGGGAATTTCTAACCTCTAAGCAAAGCGACGGCGGCTTGGAGCTCGACCCAGAGCGTCTATGGGTAACCGTATACAAGGACGACGACGAGTCGATAGACATTTGGCGCCAAGTTGCCGACATTCCTCTGGAACGCATTCAGAAGCGCGGTATGAAGGACAACTTCTGGTCTACCGGTCAGCCTGGACCATCTGGACCATGTTCTGAAATCTACTTTGATCGTGGCCCTGAGTATGGTTCCGAAGGTGGCCCTGAAGCCGACGAAGATCGCTACATCGAAATCTGGAACCTTGTGTTCATGCAGTACGAGCGTGGTGCAGGCGGTGGCAAGGAAGACTATCCAATTCTTGGTGAGTTACCGAAGAAGAACATCGACACGGGAATGGGTCTCGAACGAGTAGCTTTCTTGATGCAGGGCGTCGAGAACCTATATGAAATCGACGAAGTAAGACCGGTACTCGATTTGGCAGCCAAACTTGCGGGTAAAATTTACGGTGCCAACACGCAGGATGATGTTCGCCTTCGCGTTGTGGCCGATCACGTTCGCTCTGCACTAATGCTTATCTGCGATGGCGTTGCGCCTGGCAACGATGGTCGAGGCTACGTGTTGCGCCGTCTATTGCGCCGCGTGGTTCGCTCGATGCGCCTTCTTGGTGTAGACGAGCCAAGTGCCGAAGTGCTATTCGCTGCCTCAAAAGATGCAATGAAAGACTCATACCCAGAGCTAGATTCCGAATACGCGAGAATTTCCAAGACCGCCATTCTCGAAGAAGAAACATTCTTGCGAACCTTGGTAACTGGCTCGGCAGTGCTCGACGAAGCTCTTGCGGCAACGAAAGCTTCGGGTAGCAAGTCACTCGCCGGTGATACTGCCTTCCTGCTTCATGACACTTACGGTTTTCCAATCGATCTAACCTTTGAGGTAGCCGAGGAATTCGGCCTCGAAGTAGATCGAGATGGCTTTACAACACTGATGCTGCAGCAGCGCGATCGCGCAAAGGCAGACGCTCGTGTGAAGAAGCTCGGTGGCACCGACTTGAGCGTTTACTCGGAATTCCGCGCACTAGGAGCAACGAAGTTCACCGGCTACGAAGAGCTCGAAACCGAAGGTAAGGTTCTTGGGCTCATCCACGATGGAGTCTCTACAAAGAAGATTCTTGCGGGAACCGTTGCTGAGGTAATACTCGACGAAACGTCTATGTATGCAGAATCTGGTGGTCAAGAGGCAGACTCGGGTCTGATTCGAGGAGACGGATTCTTACTCGAGGTGCTCGACGTTCAAAAGCCTGTGAAGGGTTTGGTCACACATCGTGTGCTTGTGAAGTCTGGCGAACTAACTGTTGGTAGCAAAGCGATCACTTCGGTTGATTACGACTGGCGCCTTGGTGCATGTCAGGCACACTCCGGCACCCACTTGGTGCACGCAGCGTTGCGAGAGGTTCTAGGCCCTTCTGCCTTGCAGTCTGGCTCATACAACAAACCTGGTTACCTAAGGCTCGACTTCGCATGGCAACAGGCGCTTTCTCTAGAGACTCGCTCCGAAATCGAAGAAGTCACCAACCTTGCAATTCGTGGCGATCTTGCTGTCAGTTCGAAGTTCATGTCTGTACAAGAAGCCAAGGCGTGGGGCGCCGTTGCT
>JBBAMO010000076.1:0-5279 GCA_040402495.1 Rhodoluna sp. | reverse complement strand
GAACCCCTGACCCCCTGCATGCCATGCAGGTGCGCTACCAGCTGCGCCACAGGCCCGTGTGCTTTTAGCAACCTGTCTAGATTACTACAAACTTGCGTTGTTGTTAGCCTCGAGTTTGACCACGGGGCAGTCATTCCATAGACGCTCAAGTGAGTAAAACATGCGGTCTTCTTCGTGCATTACGTGCACAACGAGATCGCCGAAATCTAGCAAAATCCAACGAGCAAGGGCCTTGCCTTCGCGCCTTAGAGACTTAACTCCAGCCTCAAGCATCTTGTCTTCGATCTCGTCAGCGATGGCGGCTACTTGACGCTCAGAACGGCCAGAGACCAATAGAAAAATGTCCGTGAGAGGCATAGGGCCGGAAACATCGAGCGCCACAAGATTTTCACCCAGCTTGTCTAAGGCGGCTTGAGCTGCCACGTTTGCGACATCTATTGCTTTTTGGGTTGCAGTCACTGTTTCCTTTTTATTTGATGATTCCGAGAATGGACGCCATTACGTAAAGAGTTCCGACGGTCACGATAAGCAATCCGAGTGTGAGCATCGCCATCAACTGCCCCTGAGATCTGCGGCGCTTGCTTGGCAAAACTCCCAGTTGAGCTTTCGAATTGATAACCGAAGGCGCTCGAACTGGTGCGACGGTTGAAATGGTCACGGATGAGCTGTCTAGAGCGTCGGCGCTATCGGCTTCGGGCGACTCGTTCACCAGCGCAACTTCGCCAGTCAGGGTAGGCAATTCAATCGAACCGGTAACCAAGATTTCGCCGGAGTCGCTGAACGCTTCGCTAGATGTCAAAACATCTGGGATGGAGTCCAGCACAATCGAGTTGGTCTGGGGTTCGTGCGTGAGGCTTGGAGAAATGTCGAAAAGGTTTTCAGCCTCTACGGCAGCTGCTTCTTCCAGTTCAATTTCTTCTGCAACCTGATCGAATGGAGCCCAGGCGCCTTCTGGTTCGGTAAGGGGTTCTGCAACCGGCGCAGCATCATTGCTGACAAACTTTGAGGTCTGTGTTGGAACCAAGGGGAAGAACTTCGGTGAGCTTAATACCTCTGCTTGCTCGACCGGTGCGACTATTACCTCTACTGGCTCGACCGGTTCGGTAACTTCGACGGGCGTAAAAGCTGGCACCGGCGGTGCAACTGGATAGGCACCATTCTTCACTGGATAGGCAGCGCCAAGGCTTGGGTAGGCAACAGGCTGGTTATCAGACATTCTTCACATCCTGATACAAACCGTGTTTTGCGATGTGCTGAACGACGCCATCTGGCACTAGGTACCAAACCGGCTGGCCTGCCTTAGCGCGTTTGCGAATGTCGGTGCTTGAAATAGCAAGGGCGGGAATTTCGAGAGTCTCTATCGCGCCAGCTGGATGTTCTGGCAGAGAAAGTTTGTGACCAGGGCGGCTTACAGCAACAAACTTGGCTTTGCCCCAAATCTGATCGACGTCGCGCCAGGTGAGAATCTGCGCGATGGCATCCGCGCCAGTTATGAAGAATAGTTCGGCGTCTGGGTAGGCAGCCTGAATGTCGTTTAGGGTATCGATTGTGTAGGTGGCTCCCCCGCGATCGATGTCGACTCGGCTTACCTTGAATCGTGGATTCGATGCAGTGGCAACAACAGACATCAGGTACCTGTGTTCGCCAGCAGTTACCTGCTCTTTTTGCCAAGGCTCGCCTGTTGGCACAAACAGAACTTCATCGAGTTTGAAGGCAGCGGCAACTTCGCTCGCGGCCACCAAGTGCCCATGGTGAATAGGGTCGAACGTGCCACCCATTACACCTAGACGAAGCTTGGCCATAAATAAAACCCTTTGGGCTTAGTGGTGACCCTGCGATTTGTCGCTCTTGTGGTCGTGGCGGTTAGCCACGTCGCGGTAAGACCAAGTCACGAATGCAAGAAGCGAAAAGATTCCAATAGCAACAAGCGCGTATGGGTAGGTGTCCCAAATAGTGATTGCTACCTCTTCGGTTGCTTCAGCAAGTATGTGCATTTTTCTCCTTGGTTTACAGGTTCAAGAATAGCCTAGACGCGCGTCTGACCGGCTCCACGAACCAGCCATTTGGTGCTGGTGAGTTCTGGGAGCCCCATCGGCCCGCGTGCGTGCAGTTTTTGCGTAGAGATGCCAACTTCAGCACCAAAGCCAAATTCACCACCATCGGTGAATCGTGTGGCGGCGTTGACCATAACAACGGCCGAATCAACTTCTTGCAAGAAGCGTTCAGCGTTGGCCACATCCTCGGTGATGATCGACTCGGTGTGGTGGGTCGAATATTTTGCAATGTGATCAAGCGCCTCTTGCATCGAAGGCACGATTTTCACAGCCAAATCGAGCGAGTAGTACTCGGCGCGCCAATCATCCTCGGTGGCTTCGACTGAATCGGCGAAAAGCTTTCGCGTGGCCTCGTCGCCATGAATGGTGACTCCAGAATCGCGAAGTTTGCGAAGAACAGGCTCGACCAAGTGAGCAGCTTTCTCGTGAAAAATCAATGTCTCAAGGGCATTGCACACCGATGGTCGCTGCACCTTCGAGTTGTGAACAATCTCCACAGACCAGTCCTCACGGGCTGATTCATCAACAAAGATGTGCACCACGCCGTCGCCAGTTTCTAGAACCGGCACCTTGGACTGCTCGACAACGGCCTGAATCAAAGATGCCGACCCTCGTGGGATCAAAACGTCTATCAAGCCGCGAGCCTTCATCATCTCCACTGCACCTTCGCGACCGAAGTCGTCGACCGTCTGCACAATGTGGGCTGGCAGCCCCGCCGAAGCTATAGCCTTTTGCAACAGTGAAACGAGAAGCAAGTTTGTGTTTTCAGAAGCAGTGCCTCCGCGCAAGACCACGGCGTTTCCAGACTTGATGGCCAGGGTCGCAATGTCGATGGTTACGTTTGGTCGAGCCTCGTAAATAGCACCAATGACGCCGAATGGAACCGACACCTGAGTGAGTCGAAGCCCGTTTGGCAGAGTCATTCCGCGCTTCACGTCGCCAATTGGGTCTGGCAGCGAAACAACCTGCAGCACCACGTCGGCCAGCCCTTTAATGCGCTTTTCATCAAGGCGAAGTCTGTCTATCAGACCCGCTGCCATCGATTCAGCTTCGGCGCGTTTGAGATCGAGGGCATTTGCGGCCACGATCGCGTCTACGTTTTCTAGTAGTGAGTGGGAAATTGCGGTGAGGGCAGCGTTTTTTTGCAGAGTGTTAGCCGAGGCAAGTTTGGTCGAGGCCTCTTTGGCCAAAATGATTTTGTCGGTTGCGCTCATGATTTAAGCCTACTTTGCCGCTTCAAAAAGCGTTCCAACGTTTTCGCCACTCAAAGCAGCTGAAACGTTTGGTGTGCTGGTGAAGATCACTGGGATGCCGGCGGCGTTCGCCAGCTTTGCCGCGCTTACTTTGGTAACCGCTCCCCCGGTGCCAACCACGCTGGAAGAACCGCCAATTTCAATGCTGCTTAGGTCGTCGGCAAAGGCAACCTTCTCGATGCGACTTGCCTCAGGCAGGCTAGGTGGCGCAGTGTAAAGTGCGTCAACATCGCTCAGAAGGATCAGCAAGTCGGCTTCAACCAAAACAGCTACTAGCGCGGCCAACTTGTCGTTGTCGCCAAAACGAATTTCGGCGGTAGCAACGGTGTCGTTCTCGTTGACAATCGGCAGAACGCGCAGTTCTACCAGTCGATCCATCGCACGCTTGGCATTTACGCGGGTTTCTTCGCCCTCTAGGTCTTCTGAGGTCAACAAAACTTGGCCAGCAACGATGCCGAACTTTTCAAGTTGCGTTTGATAACGAGCAATCAGACGAGACTGACCAACCGCCGCAAGGGCCTGAGATGTCGCAAGGTCTTCTGGTTTGGAAACGATTTCTAGAAGTGGCATTCCCGTGGCGATTGCGCCCGAAGTGACCAGGATTACCTGCTTGCCTTCACCGTGGCTTTTTGCCAACGCTTCAACGAGAGCGTCCAACTGATGAGCGTTTTGGCCGGTAATAGAACTTGATCCGACCTTTACGACCAAACGCTTGGCGCCAGCCATCAGTGCTGAAAGATTCGACATTTACTCTTCTCCGTCGAGTTCGTCGCTCGCGGTCCAGATGCCGGCTTCCCCTTCGCGTCTTAGTTCTTCGCGGGCAGCCGCCTTGGCATCCATGCGGGCTTTGTATTCTTCGCGGCGCTGACCGGTGGTGCGTCGCTCGTTTAGGTCGAATCGGGCGTCGGTGCCTCGTGGCCCAACCATTAGTTCTGCTGCGCTTGTGATGGTCGGCTCCCAGTCGAAGACCACACCTGCACCCTCACCGATAACTACCGTCGAGCCGGCAACAGCGCCGTGCTTAAACAGTTCGTCTTCGATGCCAAGCTTGGCCAAGCGGTCTGCAAGGTAGCCAACAGCCTCGTCGTTGCCGAACTGAGTTTGTGCAACCCAGCGCTCAGGCTTTGCGCCAATGATTCTGAAAATCTCGTCGTCGCCGTGCATTTCTTTGCGAATCTCAAACTTGCCCTCATCGCGCTTCGATTGCATAAGTGTGATGCGCGGGCGAGCAGGCTCGGCGGCCTTTGCTTCACGTGCCTCGCGAACAACCTGTGCAAGAGCAAAGTTCAGCTCTTTCAGACCAGTGTGGGCAACCGCAGAAATTTCAAACACTTTGTATCCGCGTTCTTCAAGGTCGGCACGCACGAAATCGGCAAGCTCCTTGCCATCTGGAACGTCGATTTTGTTGAGCGCAATCATCTGTGGGCGCTCCAGTAGGGGCGTTTGACCCTCTGGAACCTCGTAGGCAGCCAATTCCGCACGAATCTTGTCGAGGTCGCTGATTGGGTCGCGGTTTGGCTCAAGCGTTGCACAGTCGATAACGTGCAGCAGTGCGGCGCAACGCTCAACGTGACGCAAAAACTCTAGGCCGAGGCCCTTACCCTCAGATGCGCCTTCGATTAGACCAGGCACATCGGCAATTGTGTAGCGAACGTCGCCGGCCTGAACAACACCAAGATTCGGGTGCAAGGTGGTGAATGGGTAGTCGGCAATCTTTGGACGAGCTGCCGACATCGCTGCAATCAGGCTCGACTTACCCGCACTTGGATAACCCACTAGGGCGATGTCTGCGACCGTTTTGAGCTCAAGGATTATGTCGCCACGCCACCCTGGCACACCGAGAAGGGCAAAACCTGGGGCCTTGCGCTTGGTGGAGGCTAGGGCTGCGTTTCCGAGACCACCGATGCCACCTTCGGCAATAACCAGCTCCATGCCAACCTCATCCAGGTCGGCGATGGTCACTCCTCGGGCA
>JBBAMO010000075.1:0-5281 GCA_040402495.1 Rhodoluna sp. | reverse complement strand
GCCCCGCATCGGCGGCCCGCGTGGTTGGCGGCGCAATCAGCGCGGCAATTGGCCTGTCTGTACTTGTTTTTGCCGCTGTAACCCACGTTGTAATCTTTGGGGCTGTCGGCTTCGTGCTCATGTTGGCAGGAGTGGTAATCGCAACTTCGGGCCAAACGGCCCAGCCTGGAGCAAAAGCCAAGGCCGAAAGCGCACCACCAAAGCCCCAGAAACCTTCCGGCGGCTCGTTTTTCGAAGATCGCTGGAACAACAGGTCTTAGCTGAGTCAGCCAAATAGAGCCTTCGGGCTCTATTTTTTTGCCTGAAATCGGCAGTTTTTTACGTCCTTGAGCGAAGTTGCAAAAAATTGCTCCATTTTGCTCCACACAGCAATTCCGTTTAGATAGCGGTTTGTTACGCAATCGATATCGAAACTTTTTCGCAAATAGCGCAAATCTGAGGAATAAGTGGAGTAAAGTGGAGCAAAAGGAAGCACAGGGGCGAGGAAAGGAGGATCCAGATGTTCTCAGGCACATACGAGCCAAAGCTCGATGAGAAGGGGCGCATGATCCTTCCCGCCAAGTTGCGCGAAGATTTTCAGGCCGGTTTGTACATAACCAAAGGCCAAGAGGGTTGCCTCTACGTTTACACCGCCACCTACTTCAACGAGCTAGTGGCCAACATGGATGCCGCAGCCATGGTTACTCCAGACCAGCGCTCATACGTTCGTTTGTTCATGGCCGGAGCCAAGCATGAGTTGCCAGACCGACAGGGTCGCATCAACATCGCCAACCAACTGCGCAGCTACGCACAACTCGACCGCGATTTGGTTCTTCTTGGGGTTCGAAGCCACCTAGAAATCTGGGATGCCAAGGCTTGGGCTGCCTACGAAACCGAGCAAGAAGCTAAGTTTGCCAACCGTGAGGGCGAGGTGATTCCTGGAATCTTCTAGCCGACGGCTAGCTCAGGGCGCTCATGGAAATTTCTAAACTTCACGAACCGGTTCTATTGGAACGTTGCATCGAGGTGCTTGCACCTGCGCTTTCTGGCGATCACGCCATCTTGGTTGATTGCACGCTTGGACTGGGCGGTCACACCGAAGCTTTCTTGCAGCGCTTTCCAAATATTCACGTCGTTGGGCTCGACCGAGACCCAAGCGCTCTTGCTCTAGCGCAGGAAAGACTTTCCGCCTACGGAGACCGCGTTTCTTACTGCCACGTGGTCTACGACCAGATTGAAGACGCCCTCGAAGGCCTTGGAATCGAATCTGTCGACGCAATCCTGATGGACCTCGGTGTCTCTTCGATGCAACTGGACGAGGCAGACCGCGGCTTTGCGTATTCCTACGATGCCCCGCTGGACATGCGAATGGACAACTCAACCGGGGCTACAGCCGCAGATGTTCTGAACGGCTACCCAGAGGCCGAGTTGGCTCGAATTTTCAAGGAATACGGCGAAGAGCGCTATGCGAAGCCGATTGCTCGCGCCATCGTGGAGTTTCGCAGGACCGCAAAGTTTGCAAACAGCGCCGAGCTTTCGCAAATGATCATCAAACTTGTTCCCTTCATCCCGGGAAAATCTTCCGGTCACCCGGCCAAGCGCGTTTTTCAAGCGCTTCGCATTGAAGTGAATGCAGAACTTGAGGTTCTAAAGCGCACCATGCCAGCCGCTGTTCGCGCACTTCGTGTGGGTGGGCGCATTCTGGCACTCGCTTATCACTCACTGGAAGACCGCATCGTCAAGCAGGCATTGGCGGCCGCTGCCACCTCCTCGGCACCAATCGAACTTCCAATCGAACTTCCAGAGCACGCACCAGTCGTTCGCCTTTTGGTGAAAGGCGCAGAGCCTGCAACGGCAGAAGAGATTCAAAGCAATCCGAGAGCGGCATCAGTGCGACTTCGCGCCGCAGAAAAGATAAGGCAAGCAGCATGAGCGCAATCAGAGCCATCAACCCAGGCAACTCAAGAATCGGTCAAGGTTTTGCACCGCGTCTAGTTAGCTCGGCAAGAGAGCAATTCGCCACTCGCCGCATGAGCGCACCGATGATTGTTGTTCTGGGGCTAGTCGGCATCCAGATTCTTTCCCTGTTTATTGGCGCATTCATCTCGCAGGGTGCTTATGAGCTCGCTCAACTCAAGCAAGAGCGCCGCGACCTGGCTACTACCAGCGACATCTTGGCGGCTCAAGTTGACTCGCTGTCGTCGATGCAGAACCTTTCTAACGCAGCTCACGGTCTTGGCATGGTTGCTAACACCAACCCAGTGTTCTTGAGACTCGCAGACCAAAAGGTAATCGGCAAGCCAAAGGCTGCCTACGCAATCGACGGCCACGTCTCTTCAAACATGGTTCCCAACGCGATGTTGACTTCAAAAACCGACGTCGCCGCTATTCGGGCGAAGGCCGCACTGGCTCACCAGGTTGCACTCGCCAAGATTGCCGCCAAGGCGCTGGCTGCGAAATCAGCCCTAAAGCCTGCGAATAGCAATGTCGTTAAGCCCGTATCGTTCAAGGCTCCAGTATCTTCAAGCAGTGACCTTCCGGTCTCACCAACCCACTAAGCAAACTCGAACGGGTCGTCATGAGATACCAGCCGACCGGCAACCCCGCAAAGCGGATTAGGTATTTTGCCTTTTTCTTGGTCGTAGTGTTTTGTGCGTTCACCTGGAAGCTAGTCGAGTTTCAGGTTGTTAAGGCCGATTCAATCAACGCCATCTCCAAGGAGAAACGTTCGGTTACTCGAGTCATTCCTGCGGTCCGCGGGCAGATTACAGATAGCGCTGGAGGAGTGCTGGCCCGAACGATCACGCGATACGACATCAATGCTGCGCCAGCCAACGTAAAGCCAATCAGCCGAGTTGTTGCCGGGGCCATCACAGAGATTTCCGTTGACCAACAGGCGGCCGAAATAGCCGGTGTGTTGAGCATGACCAAAGAAGACGTTTTGGCCAAAATTGCCGGCACAGGCCTTTATGCCAACATAAAAAAGTCGGTCGATTCAAACGCTTATCGCCAGTTGAAGAAACTCGACATCCCTTGGATTTTTTACGACCCGAAGATGTCTCGCGTCTACCCTGACGGCGCAGTAGCGGGCAACCTCCTGGGATTCATCGGCCAAGATGGCGCGCCACTTGCCGGTCTAGAGCGCGAGTACAACTCGTGCCTTGCTGGGGTCGATGGTCAAGAAACCTTCGAAAGAGGCGCCACCGACGGAATTCGCATTCCTAGCAGTGCTGTTGTTTCGCAAACTGCCCGCGATGGAAACAAGCTGATTTTGACCATCAACTCCGACCTTCAGTACTTTGCTCAACAGGTACTCACCAACACTGTCGCCACTCTTCGAGCAGACTGGGCCAGTGCTGTTGTGATCGAAGCCAAGACCGGCAACATTCTGGTTGCCGCTGAAGCCCCCTCGGTGGATCCAAATGCCTTCTGGAAGTCCGACTCGGCAGACCGTGGATCACGTATTTTCCAAACCGTCTTCGAGCCTGGTTCGACACTAAAAACCGTTACGGCAGCAACGCTAATTGATACCGAAAAGGCCACCCCAGCAACTCAAGTTGTGGCTCCTTATCGACTCAAATTCCCTTGGGGGCAGGACATCACCGACAGCCACCTTCACGGCAACGATAAGTTGACCCTGACCGGTGTGCTTCGTGACTCGTCCAACACCGGAATCGTGAAACTTGGCGAAGTTGTTCCCACGCAGACACGTTACGAGTATCTGCAGAAGTTTGGTCTTGGCTCGCGCACCGATGTGCGCTTCGAGGGTGAATCCGGTGGTGTCATCCACAAATGGCAGGACTGGGACAAGCTCACCGACAAGGTGACCATGTTTGGTCAAGGCATTTCGGTAACACCCATTCAGACCGCATTTTTGTACCAGACCATCGCCAACGGAGGAGTTCGCCTTCAGCCTCGCTTGGTTGTGGGTTGCCAAGACAAGAACGGCAACGTGGTTGCAACTCCAACCAAGGCTGGCACCAGAGTGATTAGCGAATCAAGCGCCAGATCTACCATCGACATGCTCGAGAAGGTTGTTGAGCAGGGTGGTATCGGAAAGACCGCTGCGGTAGCTGGCTATCGTGTCGCCGGAAAGTCTGGAACGGCTCAGATTCAAGAGGGAAACCGATACGGTTATCTACATGCGATTTCGTTCATCGGAATGGCCCCTGCGGAAGACCCACAGTACGTCGTGGCGGTCACTGTTTATAAGTCTCGAACCGTCAGCAACTCAATCGACCGACACTCTGCGCGGCGAGGGTGGAGTCGACATGTGTGTTGACTTTACAAAAGACAACTACTTGAAGTCCGACTGCTTTTACGACCGCACTATCCCGACAATCAAGAGCGTGGCATTTAGTTCGGTAAACCCAAAGGTTGATGTCACCAAGGGCGCCAAATCGTTGGAGCTTCGTGTTTCTGCTTCGGATGTCGGCGCGGGGTTGCTTAGTTTTTCGGTCAATTTCGGTCTAACCAGCAAGCTAAGCCAAGGTGCATACTCTGCGGGTGGCTACCTTTTCGATGCCACCGTTAGTTGCGACAAAATTGCAAAAGACAACATCGATGTCGACGTAACGCAACAAAAACCTGTGACCAACTGTCTGCTTTCGGGAACCCCAAATCGTGGCGTCTACAAGATCTCCGTCGAACTGCCGAAGACTTTGGCCAAAGGTGAGTATTCGGTTATCGACATGCGATTCGAAGATCAGGCTCACAACGCCAGATACATCGAGTGGCAAGAAGTGGCCAAGCGCAAACTTCAGGTTAAGTTCACCCAGACTGGATCCCCCGACCGCGCAGCGCCCAAGATTACTGGTGCAACCATCGTAGGTTCGAAAGTTGTGCGCAACGCATTTGAAAAAGTAACCGCTCGCATTGCCTTCAAGGATGCCGGCGGCCACGCTTTCAAGAGCCTGTGGCTGAACTACGACGTGCCAGAGAGCGGTTACGAACTAGATCCAGGATTCTCGCAGTGGGTCAGTCTCACGCGAGAGCTCAAGCCCTGCGACGCGGTTGAATTCCCTGGAGATGCGTGTTTGTATTCGGGCACAGCTAGCAATGGCGTGCTGCAGTTCTATCTAGACGTAGACCCAAAGTGGCACGACTTGAAGTTCCTCTGGAAGGCTCAAAAGTTGGTTCCCACGGATTACAGCATCCAGGATTCTCTCGGCAATCAGTATCAGGGCACACTTTCAAGCACTCTCGCGAGCGCGCTTACCTACTACAAGGGATTCTCGGGCAAGGCGCCGGTCGACGACAAAGACTTCACGCCACCTACTCTTGTTGACTTCACAGTGGATAA
>JBBAMO010000074.1:0-5301 GCA_040402495.1 Rhodoluna sp. | reverse complement strand
ACTTCGGTTGGTGCCAACAAGGCGGCCTGCCCCCCACTGTCGGCAACGGCCAGCATTGCTCGCAGAGCAACCAGCGTCTTGCCAGAACCAACCTCGCCCTGAAGCAGGCGATTCATCGGGTGCGAGTTAGCGAGGTCGTCGAGAAGCTCGTTGCCAACCGAAATCTGCCCATCGGTAAGCGTAAACGGCAGGGCGGCTTCAAACTCGGCGAGCACGCCATCGTTACTTGGAACACGAGGCGTGGTCTTGGTGTGCGAGTTTTCTGCACGGCGCTTGAGCAACGCCGCCTGCAATAAAAACGCCTCGTGAAAGCGCAGCGTGTCTCTTGCGGCTTGCCACTCCACGATTGTTGCGGGGCGATGAATCTTGGCGATTGCATCACCTAGCTCTAGCAATCCTTCGGCTTTTCGCAGGTCGGCAGGAATCTCGTCTTCGATGGGAGCGAGCGTATCGAGCACCACGCCCATAGCTCGCTGAATCATCCAAGTGGTCACCGTCGATGCGGCTGGGTAAATGGGAATCGGCAGATCGGCCCAGGCCTTGGCGGCATCGCCCGAGATCTCCTCTGGAAACAGTTCGTAATCGGGATGCGTCAGTTGCAACTTGCCCTGATAAGCGCCAATCTTGCCGGCAAAAAGCCCACGGGCTCCCGGCTTCAAATCCTTTTGGCGCCAGGCTTGGTTGAAAAACGTGAGCGACAGAACGCCGTTGCCATCGGTGATTCGAACCTCAAGGATGCTGCCCTTGCGGCCGGTCATGTGACGCTCGCGCACATCGACGATGTCGGCCACAATGCTCACCGATTCGCCAATCGGAATGTCGGCAATCGGTGTGAGTTCGCCTCTGGTTGAGTAGCGTCGCGGAAAGTGCATCAGCAAATCGGAGACGGTTTTCAGCCCAAGATGGCGCGCAAAAGACTTGGCGGTTCGGTCGCCAAGCACTCGATCGAGCGGCTCAAGGGGTAAAAGCATGGTTCAATGCTAAGCATGACCCGAATTATCGGCGGGATAGCAGGTTCAAGAAAACTTGCGTCTCCAGCAAAAGCCACCCGACCAACCAGCGACCGCATTCGCGAGAGCGTGTTCTCAAGACTCGAGGCGCGCGAAATGGTTTCGGGGGCCAAGGTTCTCGACCTTTACGCAGGCACCGGCGCCTTGGCGCTTGAGGCAATCAGTCGCGGCGCATCGGTGGCGCACCTAGTTGAGCGCGACGGAAAGGCTGCTGCTGTTTGCGTGGCTAACGCCAAGACAATCCAAAAGGCCATGCACGACGAAGAAATCGATGTCGAAACCAAAGTGATCAACAAGTCGGTTGCCAGCTTTTTAGCAGCCCCAACGGCAAACGACTTTTCGCTGGTGTTTATCGACCCACCGTACGAGGTATCGAACGAAGAAGTTAGTCAGGCGCTTGAAGGTTTGCTAGCGATTATTACCCCGGATGCCACCATCGCTCTTGAGCGCTCAAGCCGAAGTGCTGCAGTTGAACTGCCTAAGGGGCTAGCGCTGGTCGACGAGAAAAGCTACGGAGACACAACTGTCTACTGGCTAGCCAGAAGCTAGCTAACTGTCTATCGCTTAGCGCGAAGCTAAACGATTTATAGGTGTCGCTCTGGCTCGCCAATGTAAAGCTGCTGCGGGCGGCCAATCTTGGTGGCTGGGTCGTGGTTCATTTCGCGCCAGTGAGCAACCCATCCTGGTAGACGTCCGATGGCGAACAGAACTGTAAACATGCGAGTCGGGAAGCCCATCGCCTTGTAAATAACGCCGGTGTAGAAGTCGACGTTTGGGTAAAGCTTGCGCTCAACGAAGTAAGGGTCGGCAAGCGCTGCGGCTTCGAGCTCCTTGGCAATGTCTAGCAGTGGGTCTTGAACGCCAAGTTCGGCAAGCACGCGGTCGGCAGTTTCTTTCACGATGGTGGCTCGTGGGTCGAAAGACTTGTAAACGCGGTGACCAAAGCCCATCAGGCGAATGCCATCTTCTTTGTTCTTTACGCGCTCAATGAACTTCTGAACCGATTCGCCAGAGTCTCGAATGTCGGTGAGCATCTGCAGAACTGCCTCGTTGGCGCCACCGTGTAGTGGACCAAACAGGGCGTTGATGCCGGCCGAAACCGAAGCGAATAGGTTTGCCTGGCTTGAACCAACCAAACGAACTGTTGAGGTGGAGCAGTTCTGTTCGTGGTCGGCGTGAAGCACAAACAGGGTGTCGAGCGCCTCAATGAGAACAGGGTTCTGAATGTACTGCTCGGCCATGTTGCCGAAGCAGAGGCGCAAGAAGTTTTCAACAAACGACAGGTTGTTGTCTGGGTAAAGCAGAGCCTGCCCCAAAGAGTTCTTGTAAGAGTAAGCGGCAAGCACTGGCAACTTGGCCATCAGACGAATGGTTGAAAGTTCAACCTGTGCTTCGTCGTGTGGGTCGAGTGAGTCCTGATAGAACGTTGAAAGCGCCGATGCACCGGCAGCCAGCACCGACATTGGGTGAGCGTTCTGTGGCATCGCGTGAAAGAGGTTCTTGAGTTCTTCGTGAATCAAAGTGTGACGACGAATGCGGTCGTCGAAGGCGCCCAGTTGATCGGCAGTTGGAAGGTTGCCGTAAATCAAAAGGTAGGCAGTCTCGATAAACGACTTCTTGCCAGCCAACTCGTTGATTGGGTAACCGCGGTAGCGAAGGATGCCGGCGTCGCCATCGATGTAGGTGATCGCCGATCGCGTGGAGGCCGTGTTTACAAAACCCTGGTCAAAAGCGTTCAGGCCTGTTGATGCGTTTAGTTTGGAAAAGTCGATTACTGAATCGCCGTCGCTGGCGGTGAGAATCGGAAAATCTGCTGAGCCACCTGGGTAGTTGAGGGTGACTTTTTCTGCATTAACCTGGTCGGTCAACGTTGCTCCTAGGGTTTAGCGGTGTTCCAAGCCTATGGCATCGCGCAGGCGCGCAACAGCCAACAAAATGTTCTCATCGGTGGCAGTTAGAGCAAAACGCACGTGGTTCGTGGAGCTGGCTCCATAGAGGCTTCCAGGGCCAACCAAGATGCCCAGCTGGGCCATGCGTTCCACGGTTTTCCAACCATCTTCGTGAAGTGTGGCCCAGAGGTAGAGCCCTGCCTGACTATCGCTCAACTCAAACCCGTAGTCGCGCACTGCCGCCAACAAAACTTCGCGACGCTTGCGGTAAACCTCTTTTTCGGCGGCTACGTGGCTGTAGTCGCCAAGCGCAACTGCGATGGCGTGCTGCACGGGAGCTGGAGTGTTCAAGCCCGCGTGCATACGAACGTTGACTAGCGACTTCACCAACTTGGCGTCGCCCGCAGCAAATGCCGCACGGTGACCTGCCATGTTGGACTGCTTGCTGAGCGAGTAAAGAGCAAGCAGGTTAGCGTGGTCGCCGCCGCATACCCGCGGGTCGAGCACCGATGGGATTAGAGTGTCCGACCATTCATCCCAGCCGAGTTCGGCGTAGCATTCGTCGCTGGCAAGCACTGCGCCAAGCTCTCGCGCGCGGGCGACAGCGGCCTTCATCTGGTCGACATCAAGCACTCGCCCATCTGGGTTGCCTGGCGAGTTGATCCAAATCAACTTGGTGTTTGACGGCCAGAGCGCAGGGTCGTCTTCGCTGACGATTTCGGCGTCTACAAGCGCGGCACCAACCACGTAGGCGGTGTAAGCGACTTTTGGTTGAACGACCGCGTCGCCTTTGCCAAGCCCAAGCAGCAGAGGCAAGAACGAGATTAGTTCTTTCGACCCGATGCTTGGCATGACCTGCTCGGGAGTTAGCCCCGAAACTCCTCGACGGCGCGCAAACCACTCGACAACTGCAGCCTTTAGCTCGGCGGAACCTCCAGTTGATGGGTAGCCAGGAGAGCTAGCAGCTGCGCTCAGCGCATCTTGGATGATTTGTGGAGTTGGGTCGACTGGCGAACCAATCGAAAGGTCAACCATGCCACCCGAATGTTGTCTTGCCTTCTCAGCAAATGGCTTGAGTTGCTCCCAAGGATATTCGGGAAGGCGATCAAACATGGTTATTCGCCCTGCGGCGGTAAGACACTCACTACTTCGTGGTCGCCAGGAATTTTGCCAACCTTGGCTGCTCCTCCTGGAGAGCCAACCTCGTTGAAGAACTCAACGTTCGCCTTGTAGTAATCGGCCCACTGGCTTGGAAGGTCGTCTTCGTAGTAGATGGCTTCTACCGGGCAAACAGGCTCGCAAGCACCACAGTCCACGCACTCATCCGGGTGGATGTAAAGCATGCGGTCGCCTTCGTAGATGCAGTCGACAGGGCACTCTTCGATGCACGCTTTGTCTTTTACATCCACACAAGGAAGTGCGATTACGTAAGTCACTGTTTTATCCCTTCAAAACTTGCTCTATTAAACCACGCGCATGGCGCTAAACCCGCTTGGTTACTAGCGGTGTCCGCTTGCCGATCGGCGCCAACCGCCAACGCGCAAGCGAGGAAACATCATGATCACTAGGCAAGCTGCAATCGATCCGTAAACCCACCACTGCCCGTTGGTGTTATTGGCAATGACAACATCACCATCGTTGGATTTACTTCCCAGCCACAGCAAAGTTGCGCTGAAGGTTAGTGCCATCAAGTAGAGCGCTCCCCTGCTCTCACGAAGTAAGCGAAGGGCTAGGGCAAGTGAGACAGTCAGAGTGAGTGCAACCATCAAACCGATTGGGGTCTGGGCTTCGTCGGCCGCATGTATGTTGTGCAACATGGTTCCGGCAACAGCCATGAGGATTCCAAGTGGCAAGGCCCAAAGTGCTAGGGCTACTGGCTTGAGCGCCATCCAAGGTTTGATCGAGCTCTTGCGCAAACGTTCCGGACGGTCGTAGCGAACCTCTTTGCCGCTAACGATTGAGTAGGTTTCCTGGAAGACGGCAATTTGTGAAGCATGTGCCTCGAGAGCCGCCTTCTTGATTGCGGCAGTTTCTGCATTGCCAATTGCAACATCGAAGCGTTCACGAGACTCGGCAATCACCCAAAACTGAGGTGCGCGGCCTCGTCGCTCTTTTGCGAAGCGTCGAAGTGCCATCGAAGATGCCTCGTTGGCACGCTTGTGATCTGGGTGCCCAAATCCGCCCTTGCGGTTGTATGTGACCACGTAGTCGGGTTTGAACTCCTTGAGGACCCGATAGATGTCTTCGCTGATAACGGCGGTAGAAACTGCACTGAGCGCGAGCTCATCCATGTTCTTAGGCTTACCAGCACGACCCATCGCATTGATTTTGAAGCCGGAGTCAAGGTAGGCGCGCAATCTCGCTTCCGAGAAGCATCGTGCCCGTGGTCTCAACGGTGACCG
>JBBAMO010000073.1:0-5329 GCA_040402495.1 Rhodoluna sp. | reverse complement strand
CCCACCATCACTCGAACCTAGACAATCGCCTCCAAATGGCGCGGTGCTGCCATTACACCATGCGCCAATGTCTCAAACTTGCGCTCTTCGACCCTTATAGTCTGCCAGATTTAGGCAAGTAACTCGGATGTTTCGAGCCACTCAACTTCTAAACTTTCGCGCTTGGCGTTTAGCGCACTCTGCTTTGCGATGAGAACTCCAAGGCCTTCAAAGTCGCCTTGATCGTGAATTGCCATTTCGGCGTGCAAATCGGTCTCTTCCGATGCGATTTTCTCGAGCGCACGTTCAACTCTGGCCAAGTTCTTCTGTGCGTCGCGAAGGGCGGCACCCGAAAGTTTTGGCGCAGGCGCCGCGGCATCGGTGTTGGCAGACTGCTCTGCGGCCGAGGTCGGGTGATTGACGGCCTTGCCCGCCTGCAGACTGCTTGCTCGCAACGCTAGGTATTGGTCGACACCGCCAGTGAGGTGGCGAAGATGGCCGTCGCCCAACAAGGCGAATTGGTCGTCGGTAACGCGCTCGAGCAGGTATCGGTCGTGGCTCACAACGATCAGGGTGCCTGGCCAGGTGTCGAGCAGATCTTCCATGGCGGCCAGAATGTCGGTGTCGAGGTCGTTGGTTGGCTCGTCGAGAATCAGAACGTTTGGCTCGCCAAAAAGCAGGCGCAAAAACTGCAGTCGTCGACGCTGACCACCTGAGAGGTCTTCAATTGGGGTTTGCAACTGAGCTTGCGTGAACCCGAGCTGCTCAACCAGAGAACTTGCGCTTACTTCTTTTTTGCCGACCGCAAAGGTGGTCTTCTCGCGGGCGATGAGTTCGTAGATGCGCTCACCGTGAAACTGGTCTAGCTCGCGAACATCCTGGCTCAACGTTGCAATCACAACGGTCTTGCCGCGCTTGACTCGCCCCTTGGTGGGTTCGAGACTGCCCTGAATCAGTTTGAGCAGGGTGGTTTTGCCGGCACCGTTTACGCCAACTAGGCCAACGCGGTCGCCTGGGCCAAGGCGCCAGGTTACGTTGTTCAAAATCTCGTTGCCCTCGATTGTGTAACTGAGGTCTTCGACATCCACAACATCTTTGCCAAGGCGGGCCGTTGCCAGCTTTGACAGCGCAACGCGATCTCGCGGTTCTGGCTCGTTGGCAATCAGCTCGCTTGCAGCATCGATGCGGAATTTTGGCTTCGATGTTCGAGCCGGTGCTCCCCTGCGCAACCAAGCGAGTTCTTTGCGAAGCAGGTTTTGCCTTCTGGCTTCAGATGCAGCGGCACTTCGGTTTCGCTCGGTGCGCTGCAAAATGTATGCCGCGTAGCCACCCTCGAAAGGCTCGATACGCCCGCCGTATACCTCCCAGGTGAGGTTGCACACAGCATCGAGGAACCAGCGATCGTGGGTAACCACAATCAGTCCGCCGGTGTTTTTCGGCCAACGATCGTTCAGGTGCCTGGCCAGCCATGCCACCCCCTCGACATCCAAGTGGTTGGTTGGCTCGTCAAGCATCACTATGTCTAGGTCTTGAATCAGCAGCGCTGCCAGTGCCACGCGTCGGCGCTGACCGCCACTTAGCGAGTCGACGGTTTCGTTCCAGTCGAGGTCGTTGAGTAGTCCCGAAATAACATCACGGATGCGCGGATTACCGGCCCACTCATACTCTGGAAGGTCGCCGACCACGGTTTGCCCAATGGTCAGTGTTGTGTCGATGCGGTCGGCTTGGTCGAGAATGCCAACTCGCAAACCGCCACGGTGGGTGACTCGCCCTTCGTCTGGGGCTAGGCGCTTCGAGAGCAGTTTGAGCAGTGTCGACTTACCGTCGCCGTTTGCTCCAACAACGCCGATTCGGTCGCCGTCGTCGATGCCCACAGTGATGGAATCAAAAACCTGTTTGGTTGGAAAGCTGAGGCTAAGTTCTTCGGCGCCCAGTAGATGTGCCACTTATGAAGCCTCGTTCTGTTCAACCTGCGCGCCGAGCTGCGAGCTGGTGGTTGCAAATGCATCGAAGTTAGCGTGGCGAAGTGCCGTCTGCAATGCGATTGCATCGTCTGCGGTCTCAACCAATGCAGCCACGGTTGGTCCGGAACCCGAAACAAAGGCACGCAGCGCGCCATATTTTTCGGCAGCGGCCAGAGTGAGTTCAAGTTCTGGCAGCAGCGCGAGTGCGGCCGGTTCTAGATCGTTGTGAATCAGAGCTGCGATTCGCTCGATGTCACCACTTTGCAAAGCATCGATGAACGCCTGCGGCCTGGAGATTTCGCCTAATTCGCGAATGTCCACTCCATCCGCCTCGCGCTGACGATCCAGTTCGGCGTACACCTCTGGGGTGCTGAGCCCCGCATCGTTTGCCACCATCACGAGGTGCAATTCGCGACCAAGCTGAAGGCTTTCGAGTTGTTCGCCGCGACCCACACCGATGGCGGTGCCACCCAGAATGCCAAACGGAACATCGGCGCCAAGTCGAACCGATTCCTCGAGAAGGCGCTGTCGAGAAAAGCCGGTGTTCAGAAACTCGTTAGCAGCCAACAACGCTGCTGCCGCATCGGCGCTGCCGCCAGCCATGCCGCCAGCCACCGGAACGCGCTTGAAGATTTCGAAGTCGACATCTGCGGGTTCCAGTCCTGCCATGTTCTCGACCAGTCGAACGGCTTTGAAAACCAGGTTCGACTCTCCGCGAGGCACGACATCCAGCTGCTCGCGGCGTATGTTGCCAGCCACGGCAACGTGAGGCTCTGCAACGCTTTGAGACAGCGAAACATCTTCACGAAGTTCAAGCGCTTGATACACACTCAAAACATCGTGGTAACCGTCTGCCTTTAGAGAACCGACGCCAAAATATAGGTTTACTTTTCCGGCAGCACTCGCGTGCACCCACTTGCGTTCGCTCACAGTTGCACCCGCTGCCCAAGAGCCTTGAAGTGGCCCTTCCAATAGGCTTTCCAGCTTCTGGTTTGGTGACCTTCTTTGCAAAGGTCGTGGTGAACCACAAGTTTTGCCGTGCCGGGCTGCTCGCCGCGTTCAAACTTGACCAGGGCGCGGGTTGCGTCTGCGAAAGACACCTGCACACTGATTGGCTCCTTGCGCGAGAGCATCCGTGGGTTTCCTGCAGGAGGCCACTGTTCGATGTCGCCGAGAATCACAAAAAGTCTGGCCGGTTCGCACTCGAAGGTTTCTTCGGCATAAAACTCACGGATGTCGCCGTCGCGACCGATCGGCGTTGCAGGCTCGAGGTGTCTACCCATGGTTGCTCGCGATCTTTACGAACTGGTCGATGTTGAGCTGCTCGCCGCGAAGTTGCGGCGAAACGCCAGCCGCCACCAATCGCGACTCGGCCTCGGCTGGAGAGCCAGCCCAGTCAGCTAGTGCCTGACGCAGAGTCTTGCGACGCTGACCGAACGCCGCATCAATAACGGCAAAAGTTGCTTTTCTGAGTTGCTCGCTGCCGCGAGGTTCTGCCGAGCGCTCGAAGTAAACCAACGACGAGTCAACGTTTGGTACCGGCCAAAAAATGCTTCTGGCCACATTGCCGGCAAGATTTGCGTTTCCGTACCAAGCCAACTTGGCGCTTGGGGAACCATAAACCTTGGATCCCGGTTTTGCAGCCAGGCGATCGGCCACCTCAGCCTGCACCAAAACCAAACCCTTCACGATGCTAGGAAAGCGCTCCATAAAGTTGAGTAGCACTGGCACCGAGATGTTGTACGGCAGGTTTGCAACCAATGCATCAGGAGTAATAGGCAGCTCGGTAAGCGTCATGGCATCGTGGGTAACGAGGGTGAAGCTCTTGCCCTCAGCGCGCGCTGCAATGGTCGACTCGAGGGCGGCAGCCATCTTGGTGTCGATCTCAACAGAGGTCACGGTCTTGGCAACCTCGAGCAGACCAAGGGTAAGCGAGCCGAGACCCGGGCCAATCTCAACCACGTTTTCTGCGCCTGAAAGCTTGGCTGCAGTAACGATGCGCCGAATGGTGTTTGGGTCGGTGACAAAGTTCTGGCCCAACTTTTTAGTAGGCACAACATCGAGGCGGGCGGCCAATTCACGGATGTCTGACGCGCCCAGAAGGTCAACCATTCTGTAGCTCCGCATCGCTCCAAGACCCGTAAACGCCTAAAGTATTTTCGGTTAGTTGGGTTGCCATCTCGTTGGCATCGATGCCTCGAACCTCAGCCATCTTTCGAACCGTGATCGGAACCAAATACGATGCGTTCGGGCGACCGCGGTATGGTTCCGGGGTCAAAAATGGTGCATCGGTTTCGACCAGCAAAAGTTCTTTTGGCGCCCATTCCAGCGCATCGCGCAGGTGTTGGTTTCTTTTGATCGTGATGTTGCCGGCAAACGACATAAGCCAACCGTTGTCGGCGCAAATTTTGGCAAACTCAAGGTCGCCCGAGTAACAGTGCATTACAACTTTTTCGGGGGCACCCACACGCTTCAATGTTTCGAAGACCTCTTGGTGAGCGTCGCGGTCGTGAATCATCAACGCGATGTTGTTTTCTTTGGCGATGCGAATGTGCTCTTCGAACGAGTGGTGTTGCAACTTGATGGCAGCGTCGCCCTCGGTTCTAAAAAAGTCGAGGCCAGTTTCACCGATGGCCCTAACGCGGGGCTGGCTGGCAAGCGACTCAATCTCACCGATGGCGGCTGCCAGAGCATCGTGGGTTTCGTAAAGTGGTGCCTCGTTTGGGTGCAACGCTACGGCAGCCAAAACGCGCTCTTCTTTGCTGGCCAGCTTTGCCGACCAGATCGAAGATTCCAGAGTTACACCAACCTGAACCACGCCAAGAATGCCGGTTGAATTGGCCAAATCTAACTGCTCGGTCGGGGTGAAAGGCTTTTCGCCGTCGGCAAAATCGAAATGAGTGTGATTGTCGTAGGTGCCAACTTCTAGTGGTTCCGGAAGAGGCGGGTAGCGCATGTCGCGAGTGCTGCCATCGGCACTAACCGAAGTTCGTGCGCGGATTGGAGCGTCACCGCTCATTATTTGCCTTCGTTGTCTGTTTCGATGCGAGGAAACAGTGCGTCGAGCTCCGACAACTTGGTGCCGGCCTTGAGTTGACCCCAGGTGGCTGCGTCTCCAAGAGGCTGCTCACTCAATTCGCCCAGCGAACCCTCAGTTAGTGCAGCCCAAAGCTTTGCAGTCGACTTTGGCATCACCGGAGCTAGCGCAATCGCCAACACTCTTAGGCCTTCGGCGGTGGTGTTAAGCACGGTGCCAAGGCGCTCGCGCTTGGCTTCGTCTTTAGCCAAGACCCAAGGTTCCATAACGGTGATGTAGTTGTTTAGTTCGTCAACCAAAGTCCACACCGATGCGATGGCATCGTGGATGGCAATCTCGTCGATCGCCA
>JBBAMO010000072.1:0-5336 GCA_040402495.1 Rhodoluna sp. | reverse complement strand
TGGTGGGTTTTTCGCTTGCCAGTTCAGCCAAGCGATTGCGCTCGTCTTGCACCAGCGCCCCTATTGTTGACACCTGGTGGCAGACCGAAACCGGCGCAATCATGATTAGCCCGCTGCCGGGGATCACCCACACCAAGCCGGGTTCAGCGCAAACCGCGATGCCAGGCATCAACGCCGATGTTGTCGACGACCATGGGCGCCCCGTTGCCAATGGTCACGGCGGTTACCTTGTGGTTAGCGAGCCTTGGCCGTCCATGCTGCGAGGCATTTGGGGCGACCCGGAGCGGTTTAAAGAAACCTACTGGTCGCGATTCCATGGTCAGTATTTTGCCGGAGACGGTGCCAAGAAAGACGCAGACGGAGACATTTGGCTACTCGGTCGCGTTGACGATGTGATGAACGTTTCTGGTCACCGATTGTCGACCACCGAGATTGAGTCGGCTCTGGTTTCGCACCCTTGGGTTGCCGAATCTGCGGTGGTTGGCGCTCGCGACGAATTGACCGGCCAGGCAGTGGTGGCCTTCGTTATTTTGCGAAGCGATCAACTAAAAGCAGCCGGTGCCGACGCCGATGTTTCTAAGATTTTGCGCGAGCACGTTGCCAAAGAGATTGGTCCAATCGCCAAGCCTCGGTCGATTCTGGTGGTTTCAGAATTGCCCAAGACGCGCTCTGGCAAAATCATGCGCCGACTACTTAGAGATGTTGCCGAAGATCGCCCGATTGGCGATGTGACCACGCTTGCCGACAGCAGCGTGATGTCGGCTATCGGCGGAAAAATGGCCGGCGGGGCTCAGGACTAGCCAGACGCTAGACCTAGGCTCTCGGCGATTCGAGTTACTTGAACTCGACGATGATTTCGAGTTCGACCGGTGAGTCGAGTGGCAAAACAGGCACTCCAACCGCAGAACGCGCGTGGATTCCAGCATCGCCAAAGACCTCGCCCATAAACTCGCTAGCGCCGTTAATAACGCCAGGCTGCCCGGTGAACTCAGGCACGGATGCCACGAACCCAACAACCTTCACAACACGTGTTACTCGGTCTAAGTCGCCGATTGCCAGCTTTACCGCAGCAAGCGCGTTGAGTGCACACTGTCGCGCGTAGCCCTTGGCGGCGTCGGCATCCACACCCGCACCTAGCTTGCCGGTCTGCGGCAGGGCGCCATCGATGAAAGGCAGTTGGCCCGAGGTAAACACAAGGTTTCCGGTGACCACGGCAGGGATGTATGAGGCAACCGGCTTGGCAACTGCAGGCAGCGGCGAACCGAGTTCGATGAGGCGCTCTTCGATGCGAGACATTATGCGATCGCCCTCTTCATGAAGGCGATAAGTCCGCCTGCAGGGCCTTGCTGAACACTGACTAGCTCCCAGCCATCGGTGCCCCATGCATTCAAAATTTGTGCCTCTTTGTGCAGCATTAGCGGCACTGTGGCGTACTCCCACTTGGTCATTTTCAGGTTCCTCCCATGTTTTGCGGGTAACCTAGAGTCTATGTCTGCATCGAGAAACGAGCACGAGTCTGGCAGCGCCAGATTCTTTAAGCTCACCGGTCTTTCGGCACTAGCGGGCCTCCTAGGTATGGCTCTTTTGGCCCCTGCCCTATTGGTTTCGTCTTTTGCCGTAACCACTGGAATCTCGATTTTTGAAAATCTGCCCGACTACTTCAACCCGGTAAATGCGTCTCAGTCTTCGACGCTTTACGCCACGGATGAAACCGGCAAAGAAGTTAAAGTCGCTAGTTTTTACCACGAAAACCGCATCTCAATCGGTTACGACGAGATTTCGCCTAACTTTGTAAACGCCGTTGTATCTACCGAAGACCCACGCTTTAGAGAACACGCTGGCGTTGACATCATTTCGCTGATTCGCGCCTCTCTAACCAACGTTGCAAGCGGCGGAAACGGCCCCGGTGGTTCAACTGTGACCATGCAGTATGTCAAGAACAGCCTTATTGAGCAGGCGACTATCGCCGGCGACGAAGCAGCCATCGAAGCAGCCCGAAGCCGCGGACCAGAGCGCAAGCTTCGTGAGATGCGTTTGGCAATCGCCCTCGAGCAGAAGTACAGCAAAAACGACATCTTTGCGGGTTACGCAAACCTTTCGTTCTTTGGTGGAACCATCAACGGTGTTGAAGCCGCTTCAAACTACTACTTCAACAAGAAGGCCAAGGATCTGAGCATCCCTGAGGCAGCCATGCTTGCCGCGATGTTGAAGGCTCCAAATGACTACCGCCCAGACCTGACTGAGAACCTCGACCGAGCCAAAGGTCGCCGCGACTACGTAATCAAGAACATGCTTAGCGAGCACTACATCACCTCGGCAGAAGCAGCGGCAGCCATTGCATCGCCAATCAAGACCGACGTAACGCATGTGCCAAGCGGTTGCGAGGGAAACCAAACCACCGCATTCTTCTGTGACTACGTAGTGTGGTCGATTAGAAACAATCCAGAATTTGGCCAGACTCCCGAGGATCGCGAAAACCTACTTCGTCGAGGCGGCCTCGAGATCTACACCACCATGAACCTCAAGATTCAGACCGCCGCCGATAAGGCATCCAAGAAATGGGTTCCGGTTGACGAGCCAAACCAAATCGGTAGCGCCTCTGTTTCGGTTCAGGTTGGCACTGGGCGCATCTTGGCAATGGCTCAGAACCGCGTGTTCGACCAGACCGAGAACCCGCCTCTTGGCCACACATCCGTGAACTATGCGGCCGATCGCGACTACGGCGGTTCGTCTGGTTTCCAGAGCGGTTCGACATACAAGATTTTCACCTTGGCCGCTTGGCTAAATGCCGGCAAGAAGCTTGAAGACCACGTTGATGGCCGCGTGCGCGAGTGGAATGCATCAGACTTCCGTGCGCGCTGTGGTTCGCTTGTTGGCACCTGGGCTCCTGGCAACATCGTGAAGGAACCAGAAGACGTTTCGGTAGTTCAGGCCACCGCGCTTTCAGAAAACACTGCCTTCGCAAACATGGCCTCGCAACTAGACCTTTGCGACATCCGCGATCTAGCAATGGCGTTTGGCGTGCACCGAGCAGATGGGAACGAACTTCAGTACGTTCCTTCGTCGATTCTTGGTGTCAACGAAATCTCGCCACTTTCTATGGCGGTGGCGAACGCCGCAATTGCCAACCACGGAATCTCTTGCACGCCGGTCGCAATCGACCGAGTAGTGGTGCGCTCAACCAAGCAAGAAATGCCGATTCCAAAGACCACCTGCACCGCTGCGGTAACCCCTGAGGTAGCCGCTGGCATGACATACGCCATGAAGCGCGTAATCTCTGGCGGAACCGGTGGTGCATCGTCCACCGGAGATGGCGTGATGCTGGCAGGTAAGACTGGAACCACCGATTCTGGTGTTCACACCTGGATGACCGGTTTCTCCAGCGCCGTAGGCACCGCAACCTGGGTTGGAAACGTCTCTGGTTCAAAGACTCTAGGAAAAATCCTGCTCAACAAGAAGGCAGGAAACACGGTTCGTCACGACATCTGGCGCAGCATCATGCAGGTTGCCAACAAGGAGTACGCCACCACCGCACTTGCCAATCCTCCTCAGTCGATGATTGACGCCACCTTTATGCAGGTTCCTGAGGTTGGCGGGCAGTTGAGCGACAATGCAGTTCAAAATGTGCAGATGAACGACCTAAACGCAGCTGTGCAGGCTACGCGCGTGGCCTCAACTCAGCCAGCCGGCACCGTGGCATACACCCGCCCATCGGCAGGTCGAAGCGTTCCTCGTGGCACTCAGATCAAGATCTTTATCTCAGCTGGAGGCAAGGTGAAGATTCCATCGGCGGGCGTGGTTGGCGAAACAGTTGCAACCGCAACCGCAACCCTCACTGCTCTCGGCTTCCCGCAGGTTGCCGAACCACAGCCATCACAGGCCCAGTACCTGCAGCATCACCCAACCATCCCTGCCGGTCGAGTAATCGGCACGGTGCCTAAGGTTGGCAGCGCCGCCGATGTTCGCGGTGCGATTCTGCTGATTATTTCTACCGGCCCGTAGCGGCGGTTCATCGTGGGCGGCATGTTCTGGCTCTACCTGCTGGTTGCAATCGGCGTGGTTTGCGCCATTTGGGGTATCGGCATCGAGCGCTACCTCTTCAAAGTTCGTTTCGAAGGTGTCAAGGTTTTGCCTCGAGGCGCTAATCCAATTCGAGTTTTGCACGTCAGCGATTTTCACCTAGCCCCTTGGCAAAAGCGCAAGCAAGGATTCATCCGTGAACTCATCCAGCTGAAGCCAGACTTGGTGGTAAACACTGGCGACAACCTTGGCCACCACGATGCCATCGACCCTCTGCTTGACTGCATCTCGCCGCTGTTCGAAGTGCCGGGTGTTTTTGTAAACGGCTCGAACGACTACCACTCGCCTACTTTTAGGAACCCACTGTCTTACCTGATGAAGGCATCGGAGCCAACTCACCACAACCCAATTGACACGGCCAAGATGACCGACGCGTTCGAGCGCCGCGGCTGGTTGAACCTCAACAACAAGTCGGGGTCGCTAAGGGTTCAGGGGCTCGACATTGGATTCATCGGGCTCGACGATGCCCACGATGGCCTTGCCGACCTCAGGACTTTGCCTAAGCAATCTGCCGAAGTTGGACTTTCGCAGTTCATGATTGGCGTGACCCATGCGCCCTACCTCAACATGATTGAGGGGCTGACAGTCGAAGGCGCAAAGATTATGTTTGCCGGGCACACGCACGGCGGGCAAGTGTGCTTGCCATTCAAGGGCGCACTGGTTACCAATTGCGACCTCCCTACAAAGAACGCCAAGGGCTTGAGCGAATGGAAGTTTGCTGGCAAGAAGAGTTGGCTCAGCGTTTGTGCCGGATTGGGCACGTCAATTTTTGCGCCGGTCAGATTCTTTTGTGCACCCGAGGTGCGCCTAGTTACGCTGCTGCCGCAGGACTAGTGCAGCGCCCAGGCATCTGGGCCTAAGGCAATGTAGTTGCCGCGAGCGTTATCGCAGCGAGCCGTGATGGAATCAACCCAGCAGGTTAGGTTGCCAACTTTTACAACCTCGTGGTCGTTCAAGACGTTTGCCCCAGTGGCATCGGCGTAGGCACCGCCAGAGCATGGCAGGTCGACAAATGGCTGACCTGAGAATGAGTCCTGGCGAAGTCTGAACTGGTAACCGTAAGAGTAGTCGCAGGTTGCGGGAGCATCGATGGGTTCGTAGTTTGCGCTCACTTCGTCTTGCTCGCAAATGACAAATAGTTGGTCTTTGTTGATCGTGCACCAAGCTGGACCATCGCCCACTTTGAATGTGTACTCGCCATAGCCCGAGTCGAAGATGATGGGGTCAATCACGGTGGCGTCGGCTGGTGCCACGTC
>JBBAMO010000071.1:0-5441 GCA_040402495.1 Rhodoluna sp. | reverse complement strand
GGTTTACGACTACTACCAGGGAGCAACCCTGCTAAGTGGAGCACCAACCGAGGCCCAAAGTTTACCGCAGGGCCATCCGAGTGTCACCTTCAACCGCGCCTAGGCGCGAGTTTCACAGAAAGCGTTCAGTCTTCAACAAAGAGGTGAGCGGCCAAATCGTGGTCGAGGGCAAGGCCTTCGCTGGCTCCCGATTTGGTAAGCAGGATGCGCCCATCTTGGTGGGTTGCGGTAACAACGGCACCGGGCAATAAGCCGTATGCCTGAAGTTCAGACAAAAACTCTGGGTCGATCTGGATGGGCTCACCGATGCGTCGCAAGGTGAGTTTTTCGGCTGAACCTAGATCAGCCAGCACTGCGGTTAGCGACTTTACGCCTTCGCTAAATGCCGGGTTGCTTGTGATTCCAAGTTCTTCAAGCCCAGGGATTGGGTTTCCGTAAGGAGATTGCTCATGGGTTGAAATGAGCCCCAAAATCTTGCGTTCAACCTGCTCACTCATAACGTGTTCCCAACGGCAAGCTTCCTCATGCACGTATTGCCATTCCAAGCCAATGATGTCGGCTAACAGCCTCTCGGCCAGGCGGTGCTTGCGCATCACACGAACGGCTTCTAAGCGCCCAACGGTGGTGAGCTCGAGGTGTCGATCGCCCTCAACCACAACAAGTCCATCGCGCGACATTCGATTGACGGTTTCCGAAACTGTTGGGCCAGACTGCCCTAGGCGTTCAGAAATTCTCGCGCGCAAGGCCACCTGACCTTCTTCTTCAAGCTCCAGGATGGTACGCAAATACATTTCTGTTGTATCAATCAGGTCGGTCATGGCTCACCTCCGCACATCGTTCGTTGTTCTTTTATTCTGCCATCGCGAGCTACACCCGCCTGCCACCTAGGCATCCTGCGTGGCTCGGCTAAACTTGAGTAATGAGCGAGATCATCATTCCAGCAGACCTTCTTCCAGTCGACGGCCGTTTCGGCTGTGGACCATCCCGAGTTCGACAGGCTCAACTCGATGCTTTTGCAACAGAAGGCGCTCGACTCATGGGAACCTCGCACCGTCAGCATCCGGTAAAGAATTTGGTCAAGCGAGTGCAAACCGGGCTCATGGACCTCTTCCACAACCCAGCTGGATACGAAATAGTTATGGGCAACGGTGGCTCGACGGCATTCTGGGATGTGGCTGCGTATTCGCTGGTCGAGAAAAAAGCTCAAAACCTAGTTCACGGAGAGTTCGGCGCAAAGTTTGCCTCAGCACTCACCAACCCTTGGCTCGATGCGCCAACTGTGATCAACGGCACCCCTGGTTCGCGCCTCGAAATGCAACTGGAGGCCGGCGTCGACTCCTACGCTTACGCACAGAATGAAACTTCGACCGGTGTAGTTACCCCCGTCAAGCGCATCGCTGGCGCAGAAGGTGCGCTGTTTTTCACGGATGCAACCTCGGCTGCGGGTGGCATCGATTTCGACCCAACCGAAACCGACGTTTACTACTTTGCTCCTCAAAAGAACTTCGCTTCAGATGGTGGTCTCTGGTTCGCACTGATGTCTCCAGCGGCTGTTGAGCGTGCGGAGCGCATTGCCGCTAGCGGCCGCTACATCCCAGAGTTTTTGAGCGTGAAGACGGCAATCGACAACTCTCGCTTGAACCAAACGCTCAACACCCCGGCCGTTGCCACCTTGTTTTTGATGGCTGAGCAAACCGACTGGATCAATGAGAACGGCGGCTTGGCCTGGGCCGATTCGCGCACCAAGGCAGCATCGAAGCACCTTTACGATTGGGCAAATGCATCCAGCTTTGCGCAGCCATTCGTTGCAAACCCAGAGCACCAGTCGCAGGTTGTGGTCACCATCGATTTCGATGAAAACGTAGACGCCGCTGCAGTAGCCAAGGTTTTGCGCACCAACGGCATCGTGGATGTTGAGCCTTATCGCAAGCTCGGAAGAAACCAACTTCGCGTGGCAACTTTCACCGCAACCGACGTTGCCGAAGTGCAGCAGCTTACAAAGGCCATCGACTTCGTAGTGAGCCAGTTGGGCTAAAAGCCATGGTCAAACTTTTCGTCAAAGACTCGGAACGCAAGCCAGACCCTGAGCCGGTTCGTGTAAACGAAAGACTGGCCGTGATTGTTGGCCTATTCGGCTGGGCTGTCGCCCTTGCGGTTTTTCTTTTGGCCCCATCGACGATTCCGGCGACCAAATCTTGGTGGCCTTTTACCTGCGTCTTTGGTCTCGCCCTCGGCGTCTTCGCCTTCTTCAAGGTTCGTCGCCGCTAGTCCGTCTTCGCTAACCTCTTCGGTTGAACCATCGATTTCGTCCGAATCGACATCGCTTTCAGAATCGCTTGAGTCTTCAGAGTCGTCGGTTTCGCCCCAGTTGTCTGCTGCTTCGCCATCTAAATCTTCTTCGTCGCTTTCGCCCTCAGCTTCGGCCGCTTCGGCTGCCACAAGCGCTGCTTGGGCTTCTAACTCAACCTGAAGCGCCTTCCAGTCGGCCAGACGCTCCGACCAAGGCACCCAAGCGGGGGCAAGGATGCTCTCTTCGCCAGGGAGTAAGACCACCTCAGAAACCGTTGGTTTTGACGAGTCCTGCTCAAAAAGTGTTACCGACCAACGCCATCCTTGGTAACCCTTGATCGAACTCGCAAAAAGATAGGTTACAGAGCTGTCGCCCTCATCCACGGCCTGAATGAATGCGCCAACCTTTGCGGTCTCAGCATATTGAACAGCAGCTGCGCGCGCGATTGACTCGTGCGCACCAAAAGTCTTTTTAGTCATCCAGCTCGTCTGCAACCTTGCGCAAAAGTGCTGCGATCTTGCTGGCACTTGCCGACTCCGGCTGCTTGCCGCGGTTTAGCGATGCTCCCAAGTTGTCGAGCAACTTGATTAGGTCTTGAACGATAACTGACATTTCGTCGGCTGGCTTGCGAGAGCGCTGAGAGAGACTGATTGGTGCTTCAAGGATGCGCACGGACGTTGCCTGAGCGCCACGTTTGCCATCGAACAGGCTGAACTCAACGCGGCTTCCTGGCTTAACCACTGTGATGCCTGCGGGTAGAGCGCTAGCGTGCAGGTAAACCTCGTCGCCTTCGTCGGATGCGATGAATCCAAAACCCTTCGCTTCGTCGAAGAACTTAACTTTGCCGGTTGGCATGGCAACACCTTTCAGTAGGACTTTCATTTTACCTGCATGTGCACTTGCCCGTAACTAGAGGTGGAATGAAGAGTAGTCTTGAAGGATGGCTAAATCACCAAAGACTAACGAAAATCGCCTCGAAAACGTTCTGGCATATATGACCGTTGGGGTTGTTGGAGTCTCAATTCTTGCAATCGTGACTGTGCTCGTTGCCTACTTCACCGGGTTCCACGACCTTCCACCTCTGCTTGCATTGATTCCGCTATTCGGTCTTCCGATGGGAATGCTGTTGATCATTTCGTTGGTGATCATCGGTGCAGTCAGACGCAAGCGCTCTGAATAACAACAACGCAGGGATGCTTTTATGAGCGAAGTGCTCGAACTGGCGCAGCAGCTCAGACTGCTGACCGACGACCAACTGGTCGCTTTGGTGCGCCAGCGCATGATCAACACATCGGGGCTCAAAGACTTCTTCGACTTAGCCGATGCGCTTCTACAACCCAAAAATATGCAGGCGTGGATTGCTGGCCTAACGGCTGCAGAAATCGAATCCATTTCAAAGTTGACCTCGGGTGCTGCTAACAGTGATCCGCTAATGACCTTTTTGGTTTCAAGCGAAACCTTTTCATCAACACTTCAAGAACTTCAAAAGTCCGTTGAGCGCGAAAAGGCAAAGGCCAAGCCCGCTGATGCGACCGAGGCTGCAACTGCAGCTCTATCAAAGTCGCAGTCGCACAGCGACGGAGGCATCCGTGCTTTCGAAATGTGCCAGGCAATCACAGAGGTTGTTTACGACTTGGAGCAACACCGAGTAAAGCTCGTTGGAAAGAGTGGCATTGCAATTGGTGAGCTCAAAAGGCTAGCCGCCCACATTGGCAAGAGCGTTGAAGCGGTTCGCGAAACATTTGAAATAGCCACCAACGCAGATCTAATCTCGACCGCTTCAGACCGTTGGGTGCTGAACTCCAAGTCGGCTGATTGGCTCGAATTTAACGCGGATGCTCGCTGGCAGCATCTTTGCGAGACGTGGCTGGGGATGCTCGGCGCATCAACGCAAAAGGTGCTTGCCGAAAACTGGGAGCAACTCTCTCGAGGCACACTAGAAGGCTTTTTGTGCGAGGTGTACCCATTCGCATCCTTCGGCGACGGCTCGCGTTTCGCCAAGGTTTGCCACTTCGCAGAGCGGATTGGGCTCACTACCCAAGGCTTCGTCAACGATTGGCTCAAACTCGCGCTCAATGCCAAGATGGCTGACGCAACCAAGGAGCTGGCAAAAAATCTACCTGCCGTTCAAAACAGAATCATTGTTCAGGGCGACCTGTCAATCATCGCTCCCGGTCCACTTTCAAACCAGGATGAGCGCGAACTACGGGCTTTTGTAGAAACGGAGCAGGCTGGCCTTGCATCACGATACAGAATCTCGGCATTGAGCATCAGCCAGGCCCTCGAGTCGTCGATTTCCGCAACGGCCATAGCCGCAACCCTTACCCGTCTATCGGGTAGCGCCTTGCCACAGCCGGTCGAATATTTGATTGCCGATACAGTCAAGCGATTTGGGCGTATTCGCGTCATGCAAGACCTAGTGCTAGGCGGAAGCAAAATATTTTGCGAAGAATCCACCACCTGCGCCTTGCTGGCGAATGAGTCGGCACTTCGTGCTTTCGGTTTACGAGCCATCGATGCACATCATCTGAGATCTAAATACGATTCGGATGTTGTCTATTTCGGTATTCGCGAAATCGGGCACCTTGCCATTCGAGCCTCAGTTGAGGGCGACTTGGTGTCGCCGCTCAAATTTGGCACCACCAGCGCTCAGCAGCACAAACTTGATGGGCTTGCCGAAACCATTGCGCACTTTAGAACCGCGGATGCTCGCGTGGCGCACAGTGGCGACGACGAAGCCATGCTTAGACAAATCCAGCTCGCTTTAAAAAACAAGGCGCACCTTCGCGTTTCATACCTTGGTAAAGATGGCACCTTGTATGAGTTTTTGCTCGAGCCTGTTGGCGTAGCAAACGGCCGCCTGCGCGCGCGAGACCGAAAAGCCGACCTCGAACGCACCCTGCCGCTTGCCAACATAACCAAGTTGGAATTGGCTTAGCTTCACACGGTGTCCAACTCACGAATAGGCTAAAAGGATGACCACGGGACCACTAATCGTTCAGAGCGACAAAACCGCTCTACTCGAGGTTGATCACCCTCAGGCGGCAGATGCCAGACACGACCTCGCGGTGTTTGCCGAACTCGAACTGACCTGGCTGATGTCGCCGTTGCCTTGGTTGCGCGGTTAGAGCAGGCCAGCACGAGGTCTTCT
>JBBAMO010000070.1:0-5443 GCA_040402495.1 Rhodoluna sp. | reverse complement strand
CCATCGGGCGACAACACCTCAGATCTTCTCACCGGAAGCACATTTACCCAGCAGCCGTGACTGTGAACCCACCGGCTGGCTTGTTTGAAGTGAACGAGCCAAACGATGAGTCGGCCAAAAATAAGGTTGGCGACGAAGAAGCTGCGGAGTAGCCGTGCGCATCGATGCCATCACAATCTTTCCTGACTTCTTCAACTCGCTAGAGCTTTCGCTGCTTGGCAAAGCGCGCGAGAAGGCGCTTCTGGATGTGCGCATCCATGATCTTCGCGATTACACGCACGACAAACACAAGACCGTAGACGACAGCCCCTATGGTGGCGGTGCAGGAATGCTCATGAAGCCTGAGCCTTGGGGCGAAGCATTCGACGACATCCTTGATGAGAACGGCGAGACGATCGTTATTTTCACGTCTCCTGCGGGTGAACTTTTTAAGCAGGCCACGGCTCAAGAGCTCGCGTCTGCAAAGCACATCGTTTTTGCATGTGGCCGCTACGAAGGTATCGATCAACGCGTTGTCGACTTTGCCTCCACCAAAGCGAACGTGCGCATGATCAGTCTGGGCGACTACGTGCTCAATGGGGGAGAGGTGGCTGCCATCGCAATGATCGAGGCCATCGCACGTTTGGTTCCGGGTGTAATCGGCAACGCCGAGAGCCTGGTTGAAGAAAGCCACTCGGATGGACTGCTGGAATACCCGTCATTCACCAAGCCCTCATCCTGGCGCGGATTAGATGTTCCAGAGGTATTGCTGAGCGGAAATCACGCAGCAATCGCCAAATGGCGCCATGAACAGCAGGTTGAACGCACGCAAAATGTGCGCCCAGACTTGCTGGATGGCTAGCACTCTGGCAGAATAAACAGGTTGCTCGGAAAAAGAGTGCTCTGCCGCAGGGGAGCCCCCGAGAAATCAAGACGAACAAAACATTGTTTTTGACCTGCGTGCAGAAACAGAGAGTGATACAAAATGCACATCCTCGACACAGTTGACGCCAAGAGCCTCAAGTCGGACATCCCAGCGTTTCGCGTTGGCGACAACGTTAAGGTTCACGTAAACATCATCGAAGGTAACCGCTCGCGTGTTCAGATCTTCCAGGGCGTAGTAATCCGTCGCTCGGGTAACGGCGTTCGCGAGACCTTCACTGTTCGCAAGATTTCATTCCAGGTTGGTGTTGAGCGTACTTTCCCAGTTCACTCACCAGTAATCGACAAGATCGAGCTAGTAAGCAAGGGCGACGTTCGTCGTGCCAAGTTGTACTACCTTCGTGAGCTTCGCGGCAAGAAGGCGAAGATTCGCGAGAAGCGCGACAACGTCTAAGTCTTTTCTCAGTCTTCGCCGTTAGGCTCGTTTTATGACTGATTCAGCAGAGAAAAAATCTGCGAAGCGCCGCAAGCCGGTAAAACCCGAAAGCAACTCGCTTTTCGCTAAGACCGTTCGCCGCATCAAGTCCAACCCAGTAGGTGCGTTCGCCCTTGACGTTTTGGTGATTGTTGCATCCGCGTTGATCCTTTCGCTGATTATCAAGACTTTCCTAATCCGATCTTTTTACATCCCATCCGGTTCGATGGAGACTACTCTCCAAATCAACGACCGCATCATCGTGAACGAACTCGTGCCTGATTTTGTGCCGCTTGAGCGTGGCGACGTAGTTGTGTTTAAAGACCCAGGTGGCTGGTTGGGCGATCGCCCTGCGACACCGCAACCAAACGGACTGCTGGCCTTTGGCGAGTGGGTACTTTCGGTGGTTGGACTTGCCGCTCCCGACTCATCGCAGCACCTTGTGAAGCGCGTGATCGGTGTTGGAGGCGACCACGTGGTTTGCTGTGATGTTGAGGGCAAAATAACCATCAACGGCACCCAGATAACAGAGCCTTACATTGCAGAGGGCTCAACCCCGAGCCTCAAAGAGTTTGACGTGAACGTGCCTAAAGACATGTTTTGGGTCATGGGCGACAACCGCGGCAACAGCGAGGACTCTCGTTTTCACGGAAACCTTCCCGGCAAAGGCTTTGTGCCAAAGGCGACCGTGGTTGGAAGAGCATTCGTTCTGTCTTGGCCTTTTGCCCACTGGAAGTGGCTGGACAACTATCCAAATGTCTTCAAAGACGTCCCCAACAACTGAGGTTGAACGCCAGCTGTTCGCGGCTGGGTCACGCTTTGTGCTGGGCATAGACGAAGTGGGGCGCGGTGCCATAGCTGGGCCGGTTGCCGTTGGCGTGGCCATCTTAGATTCACAAACCAACAACATCGATGCCGTGCCGGCCGGCTTGCGCGACTCAAAACTTTTGAGCGAAAAGCAGCGTGAGTCGTTGATTGAGCCCGTGCGAAGCTGGGTTTTTTCGTCTGCGGTTGGATTTGCGAGTGCCGAAGAGATCGATGCCAACGGTATTGTTTGGGCTTTGGCTGTCTCTGCAAGCCGAGCCATCACCCAACTTCTTGAAGACACAAACCTGCGCGCAATGATTGCCGCCGATGGAGCAACAATCTTGCTGGACGGCAGCCACAACTGGCTGCAGCAGCATGCTGGTGGGCTGCCAGTTGTAGTGCGCCCAAAGGCCGACCGTGATTGCGCTGTGGTGGCGGCAGCATCGGTGGTTGCCAAGGTAGAGCGCGACCACTTGATGGTTGACCTTGCCAACGAACACGCAGGTTTTGGCCTTGAAGGACACAAGGGATACGCGTCGGCTGGCCACATCGAAGCGGTTAGAACCATCGGACCTTCAAGCATTCATCGCAAGACTTGGCTCACGAAGATACTCGCCGACTCCGCTTTTGAACAGCCGCCAAATTGAGACGAACAGTAAAGGTTTAGACTTAAAGCAATGGACGAGAACGAATTCGAAGACTACGAGCGCGACGCCGAGGTAGTGCTTTATCGCGAGTATCGCGACATCGTTGGCACATTCAAATATGTGATCGAGACCGAGCGACGTTTCTACCTTGCCAACGAGGTTGACCTCAAGCGCGTTGAGACTTCTACCGACTTTTACTTCGAAGTTGAGATGCGTGACGTTTGGGTTTGGGACATCTACCGAACCGACCGCTTCGTAAAGTCGGTGCGAGTGCTTTCTTTCAAGGACGTCAACATCGAAGAGCTTTCTGGCAAGGCTTTTGAGTTGCCAAAGACCTTCACTCCTGGCAACTAGCCCAAAACTTATTCACAACTTTTGTTGCCGCTCGTTTGGGCGGCAACTTTTTTGGCATTCTGACTGCCATGAGCAACCAGCCAAAACACGTCTTAGGCAAGTACGGCGAGATGATGGCCGCCGACTTTCTGGCTCGACAGGGTTACGAGATAGTCGAGCGCAACTGGCATTGCCGCCAAGGTGAGCTAGATCTTGTTGCAAAAGATCGCGACCAGTGGGTTTTTGTAGAAGTCAAAACCCGGTCAAGTAAAACTGCTGATGCTGGTTTCGAGGCAGTCGACCAAGTGAAGTTGCAAAAACTCAGGCGCACGATTGCTCGTTGGTGCGAGCTGCGGCAGGTGTCATCCATTAAGTTGCGTCTCGATGTAGTTTCTGTTTTCGTTTCTGCAGGTAGCGTGCGATTCGAACACCTCAAGCAGGTGTTCTGATGCCGCTTGCCAAGTCATACACCGTGTCTCTGTTTGGGCTAGGAGGCAAAATAATCGAGGTGGAGGCCGACATCTCTTCGAACTTGCCAAACTTTGTGCTGGTGGGGCTGCCAGATGCCTCACTTTCAGAGTCGACTGCGAGGGTGCGGGCAGCGTGCACAAATACCGGATTATCGTTGCCAGCCAGAAGAATAACCGTCAATCTTTCGCCAGCTTCGGTGCCTAAACAGGGCTCAGGTTTCGACCTCAGCATCGCGGTGGCTGTTTTGGCGGCTGCCGGTTCACTTAACGCTCGCTCGGTTGAAAGGTTCGTGCACTTCGGCGAGCTGGGTCTCGATGGTTCTCTTCGCCCAATTGGCGGCATTCTTCCAATGATTCTCGCCGCGAAAAAGGCAGGCTTCACCAGGGCCGTTGTAGCACTGGCAAATCAAAACGAAGCAAGGTTGGTTGATGGCGTGGAGATTATCGGCTGCAGTTGTCTGGCCGAGGTCGCGAGACTTCACGGTGCCGACATCTCAATTGAGCAGCGCGAACCTCAGGCACTGAAACTTGAACTTGCGCCCGAAGAGCCGCAACCCTGCATGAGCGAGGTTTACGGTCAATCCGAACTTGTGGATGCACTCAAGGTTGCTGCTGCCGGGCGTCATCACCTCTTGATGGTGGGACCACCTGGGGCTGGCAAAACTATGCTTGCCGAGCGGTTGCCCACAATACTGCCCCAACTTTCGCCAGAAGAAGCCCTCGAGGTAGCCGCGGTGCGATCGGTGGCCAGAGTAGAGAGCATCACAGGGCTGAATACTCAGCCGCCATTTGAAGCGCCACATCACAGTTCTTCGATGGTTGCCATGATTGGAGGCGGGTCGGGCGTTCCTAAACCCGGTTTGATTTCTCTCGCTCACAACGGGGTGCTTTTTCTAGATGAAACCCCAGAGTTCTCGAGCCAAACGCTAGAGTCTTTGCGCCAACCGTTGGAATCTGGCAAAGTCACGATCAACCGCGCGTCCGGCAGCGCTTGGTTTCCGGCCAGGTTTCAGTTGGCTCTGGCCGCCAACCCATGCCCCTGCGGAAACTATTCAGCGAAGGGCAATCGCTGCACGTGCTCTCACGTGCAAAGAACACGTTATCTTGGCAAACTTTCTGGCCCGTTACTAGACCGAATCGACATCCGAGTTGAGGTGAGGCCAGCCAGTTCGGCTGCCATTGCTCTGGGTAGGGCGAATCCAGGGCAGACATCTGCAGAAATTCGCGAGCAAGTGCTCGAAGCTCGAAATCGCGCACGTTACCGATTGGCCGATACCTCCTGGCACTCGAATGCAGAAGTAAGCGGAGCATACCTGCGCAAACACCTTCGCCCACCGGCAACAGCAACAGCCCGGCTCGATGCGGCTCTTGCTCGTGGGCTAATAAGTATGAGGGCCTACGACCGCTGCCTCAAGGTGGCTTGGACCTGCGCCGATCTGGCAGCTCGCGACCAAGTTTCACCCGAAGACATTGTTTATGCGCTGAGCCTTCGGGGAAACATTCAGCTTGAGGCGTCAGCGTGAAACTTGAGGACGCTTTGGTGAGTTGGAGCATGTGCACCGAGCCAGGCGACGAAGCGGCGGGAATGTTGCGTGAGGCACTTGGGCCCGAGCGAGCGGTCGCACTTGTTCGAGAAGGCTCCGCCAGCAGGTTGGTTTCCGAGCTCGAGCGAGCAGGATTTGCCGATCTGGCCACTTCAAGATTTGGGGAGTTAAATCGACTATTTGAGGATTGCTTTCAGCGTTGGTTGCCGAGGTTGAGCGCCTTCGACGCAACATCCTTGTCTCGCGACATACTGAGCGGAAAACAGCGTTGGCTGCACCAAGACAGTGAACATTGGCCCTCGGGGT
>JBBAMO010000069.1:0-5622 GCA_040402495.1 Rhodoluna sp. | reverse complement strand
CGCTCGTGGAATCCGGTTCTTACAAACTCTGCATGGCGGCGAGAAACAGTAACGTCATCCAACAGGATTCCGGCATTTGGGTGACGGCCGACCGAGGTTACATCTGCATCAAGTAGGAATCGTGAACCGTCTTCGTAACCACGTCGAACAATCAAAAGTGCGTGTCCACTCGGGAGAGCTTCGATGGCCGCGTGCTCGTTAGGGTTCAGTCCTTCGGCGTCGTCGGAAAGCAGATCTTTGGCAAATTGACGCGTCGAATTGACATCGTCATTTAGGTCTGCGGCGTTCATCGTTTTGCTCCTCTAAGCCTTAACCTTAGCGGTTTCTGAGCGCTCAAAAATCACCACAGAACGAAGTTGTTTTAGGTAGATGTAGCCGCTCCACCAGTAGAGCCCAATGCCCCAAATTGCAAAGGCCCAAGCCAGTGGCAAAATCACATTTCTTGCGTCTGACCAGACGTCTGCCATCAACAAAAGCGGAAACGCGTAGAGCAGCGCGAAGGTTCCAGCTTTGCCCAGATAGTGCACAGGAAGAGGGCCGTAGCCAAGTTTCGCGAGCATCGGATAGGTGGCTGCAAGCAAGACATCGCGTGAGACGATCACGAATGGAAGCCAGACCGGAATGTGCTCGGTGTAAGCCAAGCCCACCAAAGTGGCAAGGATGTAAAGGCGATCTGCCGCCGGATCTAAAAGTTGGCCAAGTCGTGTTTGCTGGTTGAGAACGCGAGCCAAAAGTCCGTCAAGATAATCGGTCGCCGACGCAACAACGAGTGTGATCAGTGCCCAGCCAGAATTGTTTGAAAGCAGCAAAACCAAAAAGACTGGAACCAGCAAAAGTCGAAGAATGCTCAGCATGTTTGGAACTGTCATCAGTTCTTCTCTAAAAGTCTTTTGCTGAGTCATGATGTCGATTCTATTTTGGTTCTTTGGTCGGGCTAGCCGGATTTGAACCGGCGACCCCTTGTCCCCCAGACAAGTGCGCTACCAAGCTGCGCTATAGCCCGTATTTGAAAACAAGTTTAAGTGCGCTTACGCTTTTCTCTGACTCGCATCGAAACTTCGATAGGCGTGCCTTCGAAGCCAAAAGTCTCTCGCAACCTGCGCTGGATGAAACGACGGTAGCCAGGGTCAAGGAAGCCTGTGGTGAAAAGCACAAATTTTGGCGGACGTGTGCTGGCCTGGGTGGCAAACAGAATTCTTGGCTGCTTGCCGCCACGAACCGGGTGAGGGTTTTCCATCGTGAGTTCAGAGATGAATGCGTTCAACTTGCCTGTAGGAATGCGCAGATCCCAAGAGTCCAGGGCGACCTCTAAGGCAGGTACAAGCTTTTCGAGGTGGCGTCCGGTCTTGGCCGAAATGTTGACTCGCGGTGCCCAATCAACGTGTGCCAAGTCTTGCTCGATTTCACGTTCAAGGTAACGGCGTCGTTCATCGTCGAGCAAATCCCACTTGTTGAAGGCAAGAACCAAAGCTCTGCCCGACTCAAGAACCATGTCGATGATGCGGATATCCGCTTCGCTGACCGGTGCGGTTACATCTAGCAAAACGGTGGCCACTTCTGCACGCTCGAGTGCGGCCGCCGTTCTGAGTGATGCGTAAAAGTCAGCGCCTTGAGCCAGGTGAACGCGACGACGAATTCCGGCTGTGTCTACGAATCGCCAAACCTTGCCGGCAAGTTCAACCTGCTCGTCGATAGGGTCACGCGTGGTGCCAGCTAAATCGTTGACCACCGCACGCTCTGAGCCAACAGCTTTGTTGAGCAGCGACGACTTTCCAACGTTTGGGCGACCAATCAGTGCCACGCGACGTGGTCCGCCAACTTCTTGCTTGGCTACATTGCTCACCTTAGGAAGCATCTTCATGGCAGCGTCGAGCATATCTGCAACTCCGCGCCCGTGAAGAGCAGAAACCGGATGCGGTTCACCTAGACCAAGCGACCAGAGCGCGGCTACGTCTGGCTCTTGCCTTTGGTCGTCAATCTTGTTTCCGATCAACAGAACTGGCTTCTTCGATGCACGCAACATCTTGACGACGCGCTCATCCGTGCTGGTAGCGCCCACAGTCGCATCAACAACGAAAAGCACTGCATCGGCAAGCTCAACGGCAACTTCGGCCTGCACGGCTACCGAAAGATCGATACCTTTTGCGTCTGGCTCCCAGCCGCCGGTGTCAACCAAGGTGAACTTACGTTCGTTCCACTCGGCTTTATAAGAAATTCTGTCGCGGGTAACACCGGGCTTGTCTTCGACCACGGCCTCGCGTCGGCCAAGAATTCGGTTCACCAAAGCTGATTTACCCACGTTTGGGCGGCCAACAATTGCCAGCACAGGCAAGGCTGGTAGATAAATCGGGCCATCATTCTCGAAGTCGTGCTCCTCGAGAACCTCAAAGTCTTCGGCCTCTAGGTCGTACTCATCCAAACCAGCGCGAAGAGCTCGCTCACGAGCCAGCTCCTCATCGGTGCTCAGCTCGCTCAGACGTTGCAGAAACGCCGGGTCCATAGGATCGGCTTGGAATTCGTCTTCACGCACTTTATTGCTCCTGGTTTGGGACTACCGAATAGCTTCGAGCACAGCAGAAACTGTTTGCTCGAAGTTGAGTTCGGTGGAGTCCACGAGTTTGACTCCCGGTGCGGGAGACATAAAATCGACTACTTTGGCATCTTGGGCATCGCGATGCGATACCTGACGCTCGACGTTCTTAGCGGCTTCTGGAGCCAACTCAGCGGAACGCCTACTTAGTCTAACTTCTTCGCTGGCAGTTAGCAGGAGTCGATTTTTGGCCTCGGGGGCAACCACAGTGGTGATGTCTCGCCCTTCAACAACAACTCCTGGGTAATTGCTTTCCTCAACCAGCTTGAGAGTCAGCGCTTTCATAAATGTTCTGACTTCTGAAATCTTGGCTACCTGGCTAACGGTTTCAGAAATCTCGGGCTCACGGATGGCATCCGTGACATCGTGGTTGGCTACTTTTACCCAAAACGCATCCGGGTTTAGCGAAATCGAGTAGTCAAAGCCGCTTAAAGACTCAGCAGGATTAGTTTCGAGCCCGGTTACGATATCGTTTCGAACCGCCCAGGCAAGGGCGCGGTAGGCGGCTCCGGTGTCGAGGTACCCGTATCCAAGCTGGCGGGCTACCTGCTTAGAGACACTCGACTTTCCCGATCCGGCGGGGCCATCGATGGCAATGATTTCAGACATCAGCCGGCTATTCGCCATCCACGTTGCTGCAATGCGGCAATAAGCGGTGCCTCGACGTTGGGTAATACGGAAAGCTCAACAAGACCGATCTGTGCACCGGGTGAATGTTCTAGGGAAAGCTCTTCAACGTTGATGGACTCTTCGCTGATTTCGGTGAGAAGCCTTGCCAGCTGCCCCGGCTTATCGTCAACCATCACAACCACCTGGCTGTACTGACGCGCGAGAGAACCGTGCTTGCCAGGGATTTGCTCAACACCTCTGTTGCCGCGAGTGAGAAGGTCTCCAATTGCAGACAGCGCACCTGGTGCATCGATGTCTTCAAGAGCCACCGTCACTCGCTCTAGGTCGGCTGAGTACTTACGAAGCACACTGGCAACTTCTGAAGAATTGGCACTCAAAATCTGCACCCAAAGTTTGGGATCGCTGGCAGCAATTCTGGTGGTATCGCGAAGACCCTGTCCGGCTAGTGAAATATCTCCGGCTTCCGCATCGGCCAGACGTGCAGCCAAGATGCTCGCAACAAGCTGGGGAACGTGAGACACCATGGCCACGGCGCGGTCGTGTTTTGCCGGTTCAAGCATCACGGGCGTTGCGCCTAAGTCGAGAGCGAGCGCTTCCACCGAAGCTCGAGCTTGCGCGTTCGAACCATCATGAGGGGCGATTACCCAAGGTCGCGTGTAAAACAGATCGGCCCTTGCCGATAGCGCTCCCCCGCGCTCACGTCCTGCCATCGGGTGTGAGCCGACATACCTATCGAGAGAAATCCCCTCGGCCTTCAGAGCCTCAAGCACCTGAACCTTGACGGAAGCAACATCGGTGACTGTTGCGTTTGGAAAGGCCTCCAGCTCATGTTTTACAACCGCAGCGGTGACATCAGGTGGCACGCAAACCACGATGAGAATTGGGTTGTCGCTTGCCGTTGCCAATCGGCCTGCGCCGTAGTCGATTGCCAGCCGAGTGTTAGCTGGTGAAGAGTCTTGCAAAACCACGTCGAGGCCAGCCTTTGTGAGGGCCAGACCAATGCTAGTGCCCAATAAACCGGCGCCAACGATACGAACAGTGCCCGTTAGGCGAACTTGATTCACTGCGCTAAATCCAAGCGCAGCGCGGATGCTCCGCGAAGGTAAACGTGTTGAATTTCGCCACGAGCCTTGTCGATTTCCGCGTAAATCATTAGGCGAATCACCCTAGGCATTGCCCTTTGAACGTCCATTTCAACAAAACACATCAATGGCACGTCTCCCAAACCGAGCTCTCGAGCCGCAAGCGCAGGAAATTCTGAGGTTACATCGGGGGTAGCCGTGAAAAGTATCGAAACCAATTGCGAAGCATCGATGTTGTTGGCGTGCAGGGTCTTCGACAACAGTTCGGCCGTCGACTTCAAAAGGTGCTCGCGCTCATCAACATCAAGTTGAATGGCGCCTCGAATAGCGCGTAGTGCCACGATTAGTTCCTTCTCTGTGCTGACCTTGCTGAGTTGTTGCTAGAAGACGCTGACCTGTTTTTGGGAGGCCTAGGTGCGCGATCTTGCTTTCCTTCGGCCGCTTTCAACAGAGCGCCAATTTCAACTTTACTCAGGTTGCGAATGTGTCCAGATTTAAGTGTTCCTAGGTGAATAGGACCAAACTGCTTACGCACCAAACCCAAAACTGGTTTTCCGATGTGATCAAGCATGCGTCTTACGATGCGATTTCTACCCGAGTGAAGAACAATCTCAATCAGTGTTTCACCGCGTTTTACATCGATGATGCGAGCACGGTCTGCGCTGATGAAGCCATCTTCTAGTTCGAAACCATCGATGAGCTTCTGCATGTCGGCCGCAACCGCCTCGCCAGCAACTCGAGCAACATAGGTTTTCTCAACGCCGAACGACGGGTGTGCCAACTTGTTAGCGAGTTCGCCATCATTAGTTAGTAGCAGCAATCCTGTGGTTTCCGAGTCGAGGCGACCAATGTTGAAAACGCGGTCAAAGTCGATTACGAAAGAACTTAAGTCAGGGCGACCCTCATCGTCGGCCATCGTCGAAATGATTCCGGCCGGTTTGTTTAGTGCTAGATAAACCCTAGAAGTGTCGAACTGAATTGGCGCTCCGCGAACAGTTACAAAATCGACCGCTGGGTTGACCCTGCTGCCGAGTTCGGTCACAAGTTTTCCATTGACCTTCACTTGTCCGCGCACAATGAGGTCTTCGCAGGCTCTGCGTGAAGCAACACCTGCAGCGGCTAAAGCTTTTTGAAGGCGAACCGAGGTCTCGCTTGCAGGTTCATCTTTACCGAACTCTTCTGGCTCGTTGGGATCCACTTCTTCAACCTCATAATCGTCTTCGTCGTAGAACTCTTTATTTTGCCAATCGTCTTCGTTTGGCAGTGCGCCATCGGTGTTACTCATCGAAGTTGCTGTTCGCGTCTGGTAGGTAAGGGCTG
>JBBAMO010000068.1:0-5624 GCA_040402495.1 Rhodoluna sp. | reverse complement strand
GGCAGTCCAGTCGCCAATCTTCAGCGCTGCAATCTTGTCGGCTAGCGCAGCCTTTGCCGCAGCCAAGGCTGAGGTTAGGGCTGGGTTAGTCGTGCTGCCAGGATCGGTTGGTGTTGGGTTGTCTGCACCCGAATTGCCGCCGAATAGCGAGTTGAGTGCGCCATCCAGGGTGTCTTCAAACGCGATCTTGTCGCCAAACGCAACCAGAACCTTTTTCAGCAATGGGAACGATGTGGTTCCTGTGGACTTGATGTAAACCGGCTGCACGTAGAGCAAGCCACCACCAACCGGAAGAGTCAGCAAGTTTCCGTTAATAACCGTGGTTGAACCCTGGCGAAGCAGGTTGAGCAAACGAGAGACATCAGGGTCTACCGAGAACGAGTTCTGCACCTGGCCTGGACCTGGAACGATCGTTGTTCTAGGAAGTTCAAGCAAACGCATCTTGCCGTAGTCGGAGGCAACCTTGCCATCGGCCGAGCCGGCATCTGAGTCGACTGCCAAATAGCCGGTGAGCACGTTACGACTCGACGTGCCTGTAGACCTCGGGATGAACGTTGTGTAGAGCGAGAACGCAGAATCCTTTGCCCCAGGCACCTTCATAGTTAGGTAATACGGCGGCTGCAGAGCAGGCGACGAGTCGATTGGGTCATTCGGGGTCATCCAGGCGTCCTGCTGAGAGTAGAACGATCCAGAGTCGGTTACGTGGTACTGGCCGAGAATGGCGCGCTGCACCTTAAACAGGTCGGCTGGGTAGCGCACGTGGCTCATGAGCGAACCGCTCATCTCCGATGCTGGGCGCAGCGTGTTCGGGAAGATCTTCTGCCAGGTCTTCAAGATTGGGTCTTTTGAATCCCATGCGTAAAGCTTTACGCTTCCGTCGTATGCATCGACGGTGGCCTTCACAGAGTTGCGGATGTAGTTGACATCCGGGTTGCCGGTGGTTGATTCGCCAGATGAATCTTGGATGGCATCGTCGAACGACTCAGCACGAGAGTAAGGGTACTGATTCGACGTGGTGTAGCCATCAACAATCCAAACCATTCGGCCGTCTACTACCGCCGGGTAGGTGTCTGAGTCGATGGTCAGGTAAGGGGCAGCCGCCTGAACTCGCTGAACCGGGTTGCGGTCGTAGAGAATCTGCGAAGAGTTGCTGATTGCATCCGAGAGAAGAATCTGCTCGCTCTGGAATTTGAGCGCGTAGGCCAAGCGGCTAAAGATGTTGTCTAGCTTTGGACCACCATTGCCATTGAAGGTTGTGTAGGTTTGCTCGGCACCCTCAGCGCCACCGGGGTAATCGAGTTCCTTAGGCGAAACGCCTGCTGGGGCTCCCACGATTGAATACTCCGGCGATGCTTCGCCAAAGTACACTCGTGGCTCAAAATCGCCCAGAGCGCCCGAGGATGGGATGCCCGCCTGAAGGAATACCGGCTGGCCATCGGCCGAACGCTGGTTTCCGTAAGCTGCCACGAGCCCGTATCCGTGGGTGTAAACAATCACGTTGTTGTACCAGGACTGCGAGTCGCCAAGGCCGGCCTGGTTCAGTTCGCGAGCGGCAAGAACGGTGTCTTGAACCTTGCCGTCGATCGTGTAGCGGTCAACATCGAGGTGACTCGAGAAGCCGTAGTACTGCTTGAACTGCTCAAGCTGACGGAACGAAGCCGAAACCACGTACGGGTCGATGATGCGAATGTTTGCCGTGGTGTCGGCATCCTTGCGAAGAGCGCCGCTGGTTGCGGTGGTCTTGGCGTCGTACTTGATGGTTTCGATGTTTTCAAGGCCGTAAGCCTTGCGAGTGGCAGCGATGTTTCGGTCGATGAACTCGGCTTCTAGAGTGCGCTCGTTAGGAACAACTTGGAACTGCTGCACCAGCCACGGGTAAAGCCCGCCAAGAACGATGGATGAAACAACCATCAGCGCGGTGCCCATGATCGGCAAGCGCCAGCGGCCAACTGCGGCCGTAAAGACAAAAAGCAAAGCCACGATGCCCGCGATGGCGGCCATGATCTGAAGGCCAGGAATCGAGGCGTTTACATCGGCAAAGGTTGCACCGGTGTAAAGACCCGAAGGGCTGGTCATGGTTGAGTACTGGTCGAGCCATAGGCTGACGCCCTCGGCAACCATGAAAAGCGCTGCCGTGACAGCAATCTGAACGCGCGCGGCGGTTGACGAGGTTCCAGTCTTGCCGTTGAAACGCAACCCACCGATTGCCAGGTGAACCAGAGCAGCAGAGGCAGCCGAGAAGAACAGAACCGTGGCCAAGAATCCAACGGCCGAGTGAAGGAATGGAAGCGTGAACAGGTAGAACGAAACGTCGAGGCCGAACTGAGCATCGGTGGTGCCAGACGGCACTGCGTTTAGAAACAGAAGTGCTTCATCCCATTTGCTAACGGCAGTTAGACCCGCAAAAACACCGAGAATGATTGGCGCAAAAATCATGATGGCCTTGCGCAGGCTGGTGAAAATCTGGCGCAACTGAGCCATTGGGTCGCGTTCGTCGGCAAACTTTGCGTAGATTGGTCGCGATCGGTAGGCCAACCAAATGGAAATTCCGACCATGCCACCCATAACGAGTGCGGCAACAGCAAACATGGCAACCTTTGCCCAAATTTGGGTGAAGAAGACCGACGAGTAGCCGAGCTGGTCGAACCATAGAACATCCGTGTAGAAGCCGGCGCTCGAGACAAGCGCGATGCCGATCAAAACAATGATGATCGTGGCAAGCCTGGCTGGGCCAATCGGCTTTCTTGATACGTTGACTTTGATATCTGGCTTAGACATTTTTCTCCATTTATTTCGTTGTTCTAAAACTACTTGTTGTGTCTGGGTTTGAGTTTGGTGTTACCTAACGAGTCGGACATCCGAGCTTGGTTGATGTTGGCGGCTTCTTATCGATTCTCAGCTGCTCTAGGGCAGTCAGAGCTTCATCGATGTTTTTGACGGCAACCACCTGCAACCCCGCTGGCACGTGGCCAACAATCTCGTCGCAGTTTTCGACTGGGGCAAGCATGAATTTTGCACCGGCATCGAGGGCAGCCTTCATTTTTAGTTGCACCCCACCGATAGCTCCCACCGATCCGTCGGCGCCAATGGTGCCCGTTGCGGCTACCTTGTTGCCAGAAGTTAGCGAGCGCTCATCAAGCTTGTCGATGATTCCCAGCGTGAAAGTTAGACCGGCGCTTGGGCCTGTGACATCGCCGAGGTCGACTTTTACATCGAACGGAAAGTCGTATCTGAAGTTGAGCTGGAGTCCAACTCGATAGTGTCCGCTTTGCGAGTCGAGGGCTGGAGTCACGGTTATGGTTTTCGGTTTTCCGGCACGAACAACCTCGAAGTTAACCGGTTTTCCGTTGAGTTTCTCGATCTCAACGGTCACATCGGTTAGCGAATGCGGCTCGATACCGTTTACCGACTTGATGATGTCATCTGGCTTGAAGAGCCCATCGGCTGGTCTGCCTACGATGACTGCGTCTACTGCCAGCCAACTCTTGACCGAGTAGCCAGATTTCTTCAGCGCTACGGCTATTGCATCGCGCTGGGAATCGAGCATCATCTTGCTCACTTGGGCATCGTGCTGGGACTTGTTTTCGTCAGGCGCGTAAACGTTGTCGTACGGAGTGAGTACTTGGTCTTTATTGAAGTATGCGGCGATCACCTCTGCCCAAGTGGGAAGGTTGCCGGGTTCACCACGCACATAGACGGTGAGCACATCGAATTCGCCGGTGGTAGCAAAAGTTTTTGCGCCTTTTACCGTGATGATCGGCTTGTCGTCTAGCGATTCGAAGACGTTGATTACGGTTCCTGGGCTGTGAATAACATATCTTGCTGGTGCGAGCGAAGCGGCAATCACCCCAAAAAATGAAACCAAAACGAGCAACCAACCAACGACTTTTCGTCGGCCAGTAATTTGCGGATCGTTAGAACCGCTCAATGTTTTTCTCCATCCAAATCAGCCTAAATCGCTACGGGTTTGCCAGGGCAGTATCGGCAAAGTTCGGTAACGCTGTCGGCGAACATCCCCGTAATTTGCTCACCAAGAACCCAAAGAATTCGAGCACGGGTTTAGCCTGAATACAGGAGAAAAATTGAACGATAAGAACGAGCCAAACGACGGAATGACCCCAGAGGGCTTTGCCGAGTTTTTGCGCCAGTTTCTTGAAAAGCAAGGCGGCATTGACCCTGAGCAGCTAGCAAAGGCTGCAGGTTTGCCAAGTGACCCAGCTGCGATTCAATCCATGCTTCAACAGTTTCAGTCGGCACTTAGCAACAGCGATGAAAACACTTCTGGCGGAGTCAACTGGAAGGTTGCCACCGATCAAGCCCGCGCCATCGCAAAGAATGGCGCTTACGCAATCAGCCAATCTCAGCGCGACAACATTGCAAACGCCCTCTCAATTGGATCACTGTGGCTTGATGCCGCAACGTCAATTGCAGCCGTAACCACCGAGCCCAAACTGCTCACTCGCGAGATGTGGGTTGCCGACGCAACAGGGCTGTATCAGCAGATGTCTGCACCTGTAGCCGAACAGATGGCCGCAGCTCTAACCGAGACCATGCAACAAAACCTTCCAGAAGACATGGCTGGCCTCTCGGCAACCGCGGGGCGTTTTATGCGCTCGGCCGGCGGGGCAATGTTTGCGATGCAACTTGGTCAGGCGCTTGGAAAACTTTCGGGCGAAGTGATGAGCGGTGGCGACATCGGTCTGCCGATTTTTCCGGAGCGACCAGCTCTGGTGCCGCAGAACATCGATGATTTCATCAGCGATTTTGACATCGAAAGCGACCAGGCTTACATCTTCTTGGTGGTTCGCGAACTCGCCTACGCGCGACTCTTCAAACACGCCCGATGGCTGCGTGACGCCGTAATACTTCAGATTGCCGCGTACGCATCCGAGATTTCTATCGATGTAGAGCACATGAAAGAGATTTCTGAAGGGCTCGATCTGAATAATCCTGAGGAGTTGCGCCAGGCACTCGATTCTGGTGCGATGATCGCCGCTAGAACCGAAGAGCAAGAGCGTGCGGTTGCGTCGATCGAAACTCTGCTGGCTCTGATTGAAGGCTGGGTCGAACACGTAACCGAAGATGCCACCAAGCTGCTGCCTCGTTCGCTGGCGGTTTCAGAGGCAGTAAGGCGTCGTCGTGCCGATGGTGGCCCTGCAGAGAAGACCTTTGGCACACTCGTTGGACTTCAGTTGCGGCCACGTCGTTTGCGCGAAGCGGTTGCCATGTGGCAGTACCTACACACCAACCTGGGCCCAACGGCGAGAGACGCACTCTGGAGTCACCCCGACCAACTACCAACTGCTGCCGAGATCGATAATCCGGCACTTTTGGTGGAGCGCCTTCGTGGCGCAAGCGGCGGCGATGCAATGGATCAAGCCCTTCGCGACCTCTTGGGTGAATAACCACCGCTTGTTGATAACTTGATGCAAACGCAAGTGTAAAAGCGCACACTTGCGCGCATGGTTATCAAACTAAATCCTGCCAAAGTGCCAATTTGGCGAACCCCTACCACTCTGCAAATAGGGCTTGGCTCAGATGCTCTGGTGCTGCAAAACTTGCGGGCCGAGCAGGAGAAACTGATCAACCTGCTTTACAGAGGGGTGGCCGCGCGGCCTCGCTCA
>JBBAMO010000067.1:0-5632 GCA_040402495.1 Rhodoluna sp. | reverse complement strand
TGCTGAATGCTGCGAAGCCTCTCCACTCTTGAGCAAAGACAAGATGCCACGCTTGAACAAGCCCTGCCCATACCGTGGCATCCGTGCCACCACAGGGTGGTCGCAAGCACCCTCAGCAGGAGTTCATCCAGATTGACACCAAAGATGTACTCTTCATAGTGGCAGGCGCATTTGCAGGGTTAGAAGACATCATTTCTGCTCGTGCAGGCAAAAAGGGTATTGGCTTCGGTTCTCCAATCGCATCCAAAGAGGTCAGCGACGAAATCTTTAGCGAAGTTCAGCCAGAAGACCTACGCAAGTTTGGTCTCATTCCAGAGTTCATCGGTCGCCTGCCGGTTATTGCAACCGTCACTCCGCTCGACCGCCCATCGCTGATCGACATTCTGACCACCCCGAAAAACGCTCTAGTTAAGCAGTACCAGCGCATGTTCGAGCTAGACGGTTTCGACCTAGCCTTCGACAAGGATGCCCTCGAGGCAATCGCCGACCAAGCCATCGAACGCAATACGGGTGCTCGAGGCTTGCGCGCCATCATGGAAGAAATTCTTGGACCAATCATGTTCGAGATTCCTGGCAGCGCAATAACCGGAACCGTTCGGATTACCAAGGATGTAGCAAACAAGCTGGCAACCGCAGCCATTGTTCCTTTCTCATCTGTCCGTGAGAAGTCGGCCTAACGCAAGTGCCTAGCGACCTCAGGGCACCGATTCTCGCCGGCTCGGTCGCATCAATCACCGGAACCGCAGCGTCAATTGGCGTAGTGCTCTCGGCTCTCGCGGCGCTTGGAGCGTCGCCCGCTCAGATTTCCACCGCAGTGAGCGTGATGCTGTTTCTCTACGGCGCTCTATCAATCATCCTTTCGGCGCGCTACAAGCAGCCGATTTCGATTGTGTGGAGCACTCCTGGAGCAGCACTTCTGGTGGCATCAGGCACTCTAGGCCTTGGTTTTCAAAACGCTGTAGGTGCTTTTCTGGTTACGGGTGTTTTGCTAACCATCACCGGTCTTTGGCCAGCACTTGGCCGCTTGGTTTCTTCGATTCCTAAACCGATTGCATCCGCGATGTTGGCCGGTGTGATTTTTCCTTTTTGTACAGCACCGTTTGTCTCTATTCACGACTACGCAGCAATCATGCTGCCCGTTCTGGTCGTTTGGCTCTTGCTATACCGTTTCGCCACCGTGTGGGCAGCTCCGATTGCTGTGACACTTACTTTCGTTCTCATTGCCCTGCAGTTGGGCGTTCAATCGCCAACGGGATCGTGGCTACCAGAGCTTGCCGTTGTCACCCCTGCCTTCGATCTGGCTGCCATCGCGGGCATTGCAGTGCCCCTTTATTTGGTTACCATGGCCAGCCAGAACATTCCTGGCATCGCCATCATGAAGACCTTCGATTACCAGGTGCCGTTTAAGCCTGTTCTTCTCTGGACTGGGCTGGCAACTGTTGTTGGCTCAGTTTTCGGCACCTTTGCACTTAACCTGGCTGCCATCACGGCGGCGCTAAACGCAAACGAGCAGGCACACAAGAACCCAAGCCGTCGCTGGTTGGCTTCCACATTTGGGGGAGTGCTCTACATCGCACTTGCTTTTGTCGTTGGCCCGCTTGTAAGTCTGGTTCTTTCAGTACCACGCGATTTGATTCTTGCCGCCGCTGGAATCGCGCTGTTTGGCACGATGATCAACTCAATCACTGCCGCCGTAGAGACCGCCGAGCTTAGATTGCCTGCCATCATCACATTCTTGGTTGGAGCCTCTGGGCTCGCGATGTTTGGCGTAGGCCCTGGATTCTGGGCCCTACTGGCGGGCGTTCTGGTTTGGCAGGCGTTGAACGCCGGCACAAAAAGCGAACGGGCCTAGTCAATCGACTAGACCCGAACGCCTCAATGTTCTTTAGTTCAACCCTCTGCGCTTCAGAAGCGGCTCGATGGAGGCATCTTGGCCACGGAAGTCGCGGAATAGCTTCAGGGCTTCTTCTGCGCCACCCCGTGAAAGCAAGGTCTTTCTAAAGTGATCGCCGTTGGCTCGGGTTAGTCCGCCGTTGTTCTTGAACCAGTCCACGGTCTCTGCATCGAGAACTTCAGACCAGATGTAGCCGTAGTAACCAGATGCATAGCCGCCGGCAAAGATGTGGGTGAAATATGTTGAACGGTATCGGGTTGGCACTGGACCAAACTCAAGACCGTACTCGCATATTGCCTTCGCTTCGAATTCTTGAACGTCGCCAACATCCGTGCCGGCTGTTATTTCGTGCCAAGCCAAGTCGAGCACAGCGGCCTCGAGATATGAGGTAGTTGCGTGTCCTTGGTTGAAGGTTTCGGTCGCGTTCAGGTTGTCGATCCACTCTTGAGGAAGCGCTTCGCCGGTTTGGTAGTGCTTGGCGTAGTTTTCAACAACCTCTGGCCATAGCATCCACATTTCGTTGACCTGCGAAGGAAACTCAACGAAGTCGCGCGGGGTCGAGGTGCCCGAGAAGCGAGGGTAGTTCACATTCGAGAGCATGCCGTGTAGAGCGTGGCCAAACTCGTGGAACAGGGTGTTGGTCTCGTCGAACGTGAGCAGAGTTGGCTCTCCTGCAGGTGGCTTCGGAACGTTGAGATTGTTGACGATAACCGGCTTCTGACCGAGTAGGTGTGACTGGTCGACCAAGCTGTTCATCCAAGCACCACCGCGCTTTGACTCGCGCGCGTAAGCGTCGAAGACGAATAGAGCCAAAGCGGTGCCGTCTTCGTTGTGCACCTCGAAAACACGGGCCTCCGGGTGGTATGCGACCAAATCAGGGCGAGCCTTGAACGTGATGCCGAATAACTTGGTGGCTGCAAAAAAGACGCCGTCGTGTAGCACTCTCTCAAGTTCGAAGAATGGCTTGAACTTGGTGGTGTCTACGTTGAACTTCTCTAGGCGCACGCGCTCTGTGTAAAAATCCCAGTCCCAAGACTGCACTTCGAAGTTACCGCCCTCGGCATCGATGGCAGCCTGGATGTCGGCCGCCTCGGCCTTGGCATTTCGTGCAGCTGCCGGCGCAATACGGCGAAGCATGGTGTGCACGTGTGAGGGTTTTCCGGCGGTCTGATCGCTCATCACGTATTCGGCGTGAGTGTTAAACCCGAATAACTTTGCGCGCTTTGCACGAAGCTCAACGAATTCTTTGATGATGTCTTGAACATCGTTTTCGTTTCCGCGAGATGCCTTGATGAGGCTGTTTTTCATGATTCGTTCACGCAGGTTGCGGTTCTTGATCGCACCCAAAAGCGGGTGGCCCGTGAAGTTGACCATTGGGATAACCCACTTGTCATCGATTCCTCGAGTCTTGGCGGCTGCGGCCGCGGTGGCGATCTGTGTTTCGCTAAGACCATCAAGCTCTTCAACCGAATCTACAATCACGGCTAGGTCGTTAGCATCGGCCAGAACCTTCTGGCCATACTGGGTATCCAGCACCGATAGACGCTCGTTGTAGCCCATCAGAGTCTGGCGATCTGCCTCGCTCAGGTGCGCGCCTGCATGGATGAAGTCCATGTGGTAGCGCTCAAGCAGCCATGCCGACTCTGCGTCTAGGTTGAGGCTGTCTTTGCGCTCGAAGAGAGTCTTGATGCGGCCAAAGAGTGTGGGGTTCAGCCGGATGGCATCCATGTGGGCTGCAAATTTTGGGGCTAGTTCTTCCTCAATTTTGTCGAGCGAGGGTGAAGTATCGCTTGATGACTTGTTATAGAAAACCAACAGCATGCGAGTCAGCAGTTGACCAGAGCGCTCCATGGCGACAACGGTGTTCTCGAAGGTAACGTCATCTTGCTTGACGATCGTGTCGATTTCGCCAAGATGCGCGGCGCAGCCGGCATAGAACGCCGGCAGATAGTGCTCTTCCTTGATTTGTGCAAATGGAGGCAGTTCAAACTCAAGTGTTGAACGGTGAGCGAATGGGTTTTCTTCGTTGAAAGTCATGCTTTGTAGCCTAAACCGAAGGGCTCACACCTACAAACCTAAATACGACTCTTTTGACTAGCTTTCTTCGTGCAGCAAAAAGTTCTTCACGTCTAGCTCTTCGCCCACTTCGAACTCCATCGCGTGGATGCGCCCAACGGCTCGAAGATCGCCTGCAAACAGGCGAATTCGAGGTTGCTGAACCTCTGTCGAAACCAGCGTTGCCGATTGAACTTCTGCCTTCATTGAAACCTGTGCGTCCGACTTGGCTTTGCGAAGGCGGAAAAGCGCAGCAGAAGCGATGCCCATAAGGTCGGCGTTGCTGGCATCCAGACCATCGGTAAGTTCGTCTACCGTTGGCCAGGCGGCGCGGTGAATGGAACCGGCGTCCTTCTGCCACCAAGACCAAACCTCGTCGGTTGCATATGGCAAGAACGGTGCAAAAAGCCGCAACATCACGTGTAGGGCTTTGCGAAGTGCAATGGCAGCAGAGGCGCATTCATCCTCGGTTACTCCGCCTTGACCGTAGGCTCGCTCTTTGACAAGTTCGAGGTAGTTGTCGGTGAAGTTCCAGAAGAACTGCTCCGCAACCTCAAGTGCTTTGGTGTGGTCGTATGCGTTGAAGGCATCTGTGGCCTGCTTCACAACGTCGGCTAGGCCGAGCATCAGGGATTGGTCAACCGGTTCGGTAACTTCGGTGTAGCCCGCAGGCACCTCAAACGACAGGGCAAACTTGGCAGCGTTCAAGATCTTTACCGCAAGGCGGCGACCAACCTTCATCTGACCTTCATCGAACGCTGCATCGGTGCCCAAGCGTGCGGCAGCGGCCCAGTAGCGAACACCGTCGGCTCCGTGGCTGTCGATCGGTTCGGCAGGTACAACAACGTTGCCCTTCGACTTCGACATCTTCTTGCGGTCGGGGTCGAGAATCCAACCCGAAATCGCAGCATTAGCCCAAGGCAACTCGCCGTTTTCTTGGTAAGAGCGAAGCAACGTGGAGAACAGCCAGGTTCGAATGATGTCTTGACCCTGTGGTCGAAGGTCAAACGGGAAAACCTTGGCGTACTTCTCTGGGTCCTCAATCCAGCCGCCAGCAAGCTGTGGGGTAAGCGACGAGGTAGCCCAGGTGTCCATGATGTCTAGCTCGCCAATAAATCCGTTGGCAACACCGCGCTGTGCCTCTGTGTAACCGGCAGGAACCTCGGAGGATGGGTCTATTGGAAGGTTGGCCAAGTCTGGAACCAGGGGAGTCTCAAACATCGGTTCGGCGTTTTCGTCGAGCTGGTACCAAACCGGAATCGGCACACCAAAGAAGCGCTGTCGCGAGATGAGCCAGTCACCAGTGAGGCCGTTTACCCAGTTCTCGTAGCGAACCTTCATGAAGTCAGGGTGAAATTTGAGCTTCTTGCCGAGTGAAATCAAATCTTCACGGATGTTCGCGTCGCGCCCACCGTTGCGGATGTACCACTGGCGGGTTGAAACGATTTCGAGTGGCTTGTCGCCCTTTTCGAAGAACTTGACCGGGTGGGTGATTGATCTGGCTTCGCCAACCATGTCGCCCGACTCTTGAAGTAGTTCCACCAAACGCTGCTTGGCCGAGAACACCGTCTTGCCAGCGATTTCGGCAAACATCGCAAGGCCACGCTCGCTGGTGATTCCTTCTGGTGCCTCGTTTTGGATGCGACCGTCGAAACCAATGATTGCGCGGTTAGGAAGGTCTAG